>CAMCRT010000022.1 GCA_945877355.1 uncultured Mitsuokella sp.
CACGGTGGTGTGAGAGGTCGGCTGGTCAAATAATGGCCAGCCTCCTACTCGATTATCCAGGCGGATTTTGGAAACAAGAAGATTTCTTTCATCGAACTTAAAGGAAGTGCAGGTAATATAGTACAGAGTGTAAATCATACTGGGAGGGATAGGAATGGTAAGCGACGAAACGATGATGTTCCAGTTCGGGAAAAATGAAAACAAGGCGGAGCAGGTCATTCTTGCGGCATGTAGTGCCATGAAGGAAAAGGGATACAACTCCGTAAATCAGCTTGTGGGTTATCTGCTGTCGGGAGATCCTTCTTATATTACGAGCCATAAGAATGCACGTACAAATATCCGCACGCTTGATCGGGACATGCTTTTGGAGGAGCTCGTACGATTCTATTTGGAGAACCACAAGTGAAGCGATACATCTCCCTTGACATAGGGGATCGCACAATAGGTGTTGCAGTCAGCGACCTGCTGGGGATTACAGCTCAGGGGATAGAGACAATACATCGCAGATCCCTGGCGGAGGATCTTGAGCGCATCGGAGCTCTGATGGAGCAATATGAAACATCTTCCCTTGTCCCCGGCTATCCCAAGAATATGAATGGGACAGAGGGGCCTCGGTGCCGTGTGGTAAAGGACTTTATGGAGGAAGTGAAGAAACGTTTCCCCACTGTGGAAATCACATATTGGGATGAGCGGCTCTCCACTATGGAAGCAAACCGTCCCCTTGCCGAGGCTTCGCTTTCCTGGAAAAAAAAGAAAAAAGTCATTGACAAGATGGCAGCTGTCATCATATTGCAGGGGTTCTTGGAACGCCAGCATAGCAGGCTGTGATTGACACGGCTTATATTTATACGGTAAAATCATTTCAACAGGAGGGATGTTGCAATGAAGCAGGAACAAATGAACCAGGAAGAAGATGTCCTCGTCATCATGACGGACGAGGAGGGCAACGAATATAAATATATCGAGGAAATGATTCTGCCTGTTGATGGACAGAACTTTGCGCTTCTGACGGAGGTCACGGATCATGAAGACCATGATGAGTCCTGTGATTGCGGCTGCGGCGAGGATGCCGTCATCATCGCCAAGATAATTGAAGGCGATGATGGGGAGGCTGAGTATGTCGAGCCGACCGATGAGGAATTCGAGCTTGTTCAGAAGGCATACGATGCAATCGTAGAGGATGAGGATTGAGAGATAAGCCGCTATTTTGATAGCGGCTTATTCGATTGTAGTCGTTGTGATAGTTCAATCGTGCACAGTACGGGTAAGGAGATGTATCTTTGCAATTGAAACTTCCTTCGGGAGACAATCTAAAGGACTTTGGGAAAGAATCTGCCAATCGGATCCAGGAGCTTTTCTCCGGTATCCAGGACAAGCTTGTGGCACTTAGCGAATTTCTGACCTGGAAGATATCGCTGGCTGCAATCCTGCTTGTTTTCACGTTGACAATGGGCGCATTCTATTATGCATTTGGAGCGACCTCTCATAAAGCGATACCTTCCGACACGAAAATTTATGTCACGGTCAAGCAGGGGATGACAGCGTCTGAAATTGCGGACACGCTCTATTCTCACGGAGTCATAGACAGCAAGCTTTCATTTTGGTGGAGGACGCGTTTCGGTGGAAATGCAAATGCATTTCACTCGGGAACCTACGTGTTTTCTCCTGGCATGGATGCAGAAGCTGTCCTTGCCAAGCTCGTCTCTGGTGAAACGGTCACAGTAAAATTCACCATTCCAGAAGGCTTTACGGTGAAGGACATCGCGGAACGGCTTGATCAGCAAGGTCTTGTGAAAAAAGAAGAGTTTTTGTCCAAGGCAAAGACATTTGCTCCCTATTCCTATATGAAGAAGGAGCCCGATGTCCTGTTTTCAGCAGAGGGGTATCTCTTTCCGGACACCTACGAATTGCATGAGGATCCCAGCGCAGACAGCATTTTGAAGATGATGGCTGAGGATTTTGACCAGCGCCTGACCCAGAGGCTGCGCAACCGGGCAAAGCAAATGAACCTTTCGATACATGATTTGATTACATTGGCTTCCTTGGTAGAAAAAGAGGCGCGCTATGATGAGGATCGTCCCATTATCGCCCAGGTTTTTTTCAAGCGGCTGAAGATAGGAATGCCCCTCCAGACAGATGCGAGCCTCCAGTACCTGATGGACGCGCCGAAGGAAGATGTGTCCATAGAAGATACGAAAATGGATTCTCCGTACAATACGTACCAGCATACAGGATTGCCCCCCGGACCCGTTGCAAATCCCGGGATGAAGGCGATCGAAGCTGTGCTGGAGCCCTCTAATACGGACTACCTTTATTTTGTGGCAGATCATAACGGACATAATCATTACGCGACAAATTATGCGGAGCACATGAGGCTTGTGAACCAGTACAGATGATATACCGCTTTGACCCAAGGACACGTTGAGGAGATTATGAAAAAACCAGAATTGCTTGCGCCAGCTGGCACAATGGAGAAGTTGAAAGTCGCTCTCCTGTATGGGGCGGACGCAGCGTATGTGGCGGGGAAAAGCTTTGGCTTGCGGGCATTCGGCGGCAACTTCACGAGGGAAGAGCTGAAAGATGCAGTCGGTTTTGCGCATGCACTCAAAAAGAAGCTCTATGTCACGCTGAATATATATGCACATAATTCGGACATCGAACAGGCACCGGAATATATCGCGTATCTGGACCAAATCGGCGTGGATGCGGTGCTCGTTTCCGATTTGGGGCTGTTCATGCTGTGCAGGGAGAAGGCTCCCGATCTTCCCGTACATATCAGCACGCAGGCAAACAACACGAATTGGCGGACGGCAGAGGCCTGGAAGGCTCTCGGGGCGACCCGCGTCGTGCTGGCGAGAGAGCTTTCTTTCCCTGAAATTGCAAAAATACGAAAGCAGACGGATGTCGAGCTTGAGATGTTTGTCCATGGAGCCATGTGCATATCCTATTCCGGGCGATGCTTGCTGTCGAATTTCTTCACGCACCGGGATGCAAACAGAGGGATGTGCGCACAGGTCTGCCGCTGGAAATTCGCACTATCGGAAGAGAAGAGCCCTGGGGAATATTTCCCGATTGCAGAAGACGAGCGGGGAACCTACATCATGAACTCAAAGGATCTCTGTCTGCTGGATCGGATCGGAGCGATTGCAAGGCTGGGGATTGACAGCCTAAAGATCGAAGGCCGTATGAAAAGCGTGCATTATGTCGCAAGCGTGACAAAAATATATCGCGAAACGATTGATGCCTGTCTTGCCGGCGAGGATGTAACGGAGATGCTTCCTATATGGCGGGAGGAATTGGAAAAGATTTCCCATCGGCCCTATACAGAAGCGTTTTATGACGGGGGACATGCCGAAGGCACCCAGAATCTTGGCACATCAAAAAACATGCAATCGACGGAATTCGTGGGGCTTGTGCGGGCCTATGATGAAAACACGAAGATGGCAACCATTGAGCAAAGGAACCATATAAGAACAGGCGAGACGGTGGAGATCTTCCAGCCGACACTCCCTTCCTTTTCCCAGGAAATCAAAGCGATGTCGGATCCCGAAGGGAATGCAATACAGGCTGCGCCGCATGCCCAGCAGATTTTCCGGATGCAGGTGGAATCACCCGTCGAGCCCTATGCAATCGTCCGACGGAACATAGATTGAGGATTTTTGTTCACAAAGGTGGTGTTTCTTATGAAAATGGCTCGTTATTTTTGTACAGCCACAGGCCGGGTGCAGGGCGTCGGCTTCCGCATGTTCGTCCAGCAGCATGCCATGGAAAAGGATGTCACAGGATGGGTCAGGAATATGGAGGATGGAAACGTTACGATGGAGCTGCAGGGCCAGGAGGATGTTTTGGATGCGCTTCTTGATACCATAAAAAAGGGAAACTATTTCATCCGCGTCAAGAGTCTGTCCGTGGAGATGCGCGAGATTATCCCGGATGAAAGCCGCTTTCAGATACGATACTAGGAGAAACAGAATATGAATATACTTGTAATCCACGGCCCGAACTTGAATCTCTTGGGGATGCGGGAGCCTGAGATTTACGGGCATACCACGCTGGAAGATATCAATGCTCTGCTGCAAAAACGAGCGACAGAGGCCGGAGCATCGATTGATTTTCTGCAATCCAATCACGAGGGCGTGCTGGTGGATGCCATCCAGAAAGCAACCGATCGATATGACTATATCATTTTGAATGCGGGGGCGTTCACCCATTACAGCATTGCCATCCGCGATGCGATTGCCGCCATCAAGCCGCCGGTGATAGAGGTGCACCTTTCCAATATTTATCAGCGGGAGGAGTTCCGGCACAATTCCGTCATTGCTCCCGTGGCATTGGGGCAGATTTCCGGCTTGGGGGCAGGAAGCTACCTGGCTGCCCTGGAGGCCATTTTATGGAAAGCGGATTTGCGGTAAAGGAAGAGAAGCATATCATGTATAAAAGTCGGCTGGATGCATTGCGGGGGTTCCTGGATAAGGAAAGCTGCGATGGCATCGTACTTACAAAATTATCAAATATCCGTTATTTCAGCGGGTTTCGCGGGGATGATACGGCGCTTTTCATCACAGCGGATGCCTGCTACCTTGTGACGGATAGCAGGTATACGGAACAGGCTGGAAGCGAAGCTCCTGATTTTGAAATTGTAGAGCAAAAGCAAGGACTGCTCCGCAAGCTGGGAGAGCTCATTTCCTCTTCGAACGTCAAGGAAGTTGCGTTTGAAGGGGATGCAATGACATTTTCAGCCCATGAGCAGCTCCTGCAGTTCCTGGAGGGATCATCCCTCCGGAAAAGCCTCTCGGTAGATTTTCTACGGGAAATCAAGGATGCTGCGGAAATCGAGCTGATCCAAAAGGCGTGTGATATTGCGGATGCCGCCTTTGCAAAGGTTCTGGAATTCATCCGGCCAGGTGTACGGGAAACAGAGATTGCTGCACAGCTTGAATATGCCATGCGCCTTGAAGGGGCGGATGGCACCTCCTTCGATACGATCGTGGCTTCCGGCTTGCGGGGAAGCATGCCGCACGGGACGGCAACGGAAAAACAGATCGAGCTAGGCGACTTTGTGACGATGGATTTCGGCGCGAAGTATCAGGGATATTGTTCTGACATCACGCGAACCATCTGCGTTGGGCAGGCGACGGAAAGGCAGCGTGAAGTCTATGCAGCCGTCCTTGCGACGCAGGAAAGGGTGCTGGAGGAAATCGCGCCGGGAAAATCCGGCAAGGAAATCGACAGGGTCGCACGGGAAGAGCTGAAGAAAGCGAACCTTGAAGAGTATTTCACCCATGGACTGGGCCATAGCCTCGGCCTCGAGATTCACGAGGAGCCCCGGCTGTCGAGGTATAGCAAGTGCGAGGATCTGCGTCCCGGAATGCTTATAACAGATGAGCCGGGCGTCTATATCCCCGGGTGGGGGGGGCTGCGCATTGAAGACACTGTCCTCATATCGCAGGATGGATGCAGGCCGCTCACGCATTCAAAAAAAGAATTGATTGAAATCCTGTAATCTCTTTGGATCCGTCTATCTTTCGGTTGCGCCTGTTTCCGGATTTCGTTATAATAAGGATTGTGTCCAAAATAATACATTTTATGCAATAGAAGACAATATCCAATATATTAGGGGGAAATTGTAGGAATGAACCATACGAAGCCTATTTATGTGACGGGGCATCGGAATCCGGATACGGATTCCATCTGCTCGGCAATCGGATATGCACATCTCAAGCAATCCCTTGGGGAGAATGCCGTTCCTGCCCGTGCGGGGAAAATCAATGCAGAAACGAAGTATGCATTGGAGTACTTCAAAATGGAGCAGCCGCTCCTTTTGACGGATCTTTATCCCCGCGTCAAGGATGTGACGCTCGATTGCAAGATCGTTGTCAAGCAGCATGATACGTTGCGCCATCTCGGCGAGGTGATGCGTGAGCACAATCTGAAGTCTGTCCCCGTGACAGACAGCAAGGGGACCCTTGTGGGCATCGTTACGGTTTCCGACCTTGCAAAACGCTATTTCCAAGAGCTCGGCATGCAGAATCTGGCGGATATGCGTGTGCGTTACCGCGATATCATTGCAGCCACGGACAGCAAGGTCATCGTATCTGGCGAGGAAGGCGATACGATAAAGGGCAATGTCCGCATTGCAGCGGGATCCATCAAGACCATCAAGAACACGATTGGCGAAAACGATATTGTCATCATCGGCGATCGCCACGATGAAACATTGATCGATTGCGTCAACCAGGGCATTTCCTGCCTGATCGTTTCAAATAACGGCCGCGTGCCGACTGATGTCATCGAGGAAGGCGAGAAGAAAGGGATGTTTGTCCTCTCTACGCCCTATGACACCTATACGGTCGCACGCCTCATCAACCAGTGCGTCCCCATCCGTCGGATCATGCACCCGGATCCGGTCTGCTTCAAGCCGATGGATCTCCTTTCCGACATCAAGGGTACGATGGAAAGCACGAATTTCCGCAACTATCCTGTCCTGGAGAATGGTCGGCTTGTCGGTCTCGTCAGCAGTGACCAACTGATGGTGCCGGAGAGGGAGCGCGTCATCCTTGTCGACCATAACGAGCGCGGCCAGGCTGTGGAGGGCATTGAAGAGGCCCGCGTCCTGGAGATTATCGATCATCATCGCATCGGCGGGGTTCAGACGAGCGAGCCGATTTACATGCATTCGGAGCCGGTTGGCTGCACGGCTACGATTGTAGCCAACATGCATTGGCATCGCGATGTGGATATCCCGTCCTCTATTGCGGGACTGCTCCTTTCGGCCATCATTTCTGATACGGTGCTTTTCAAGTCTCCTACCTGCACGCCCTACGATAAGAAGACGGCAGAACGTCTCGCTGAAATCGCAGGAGTCGATTTGCAGGAATACGGCATGGCACTCTTGAAGGCGGGCTCGGGTATCGGGGATATGACGCCCCAGGAGATTGTCAAGAATGATCTCAAGGAGTTCACCATCGGGGACTACCGGGTCATCGTCAGCCAGATTTCCGTCATGGATCCCAAAGAGGTCATGGACATCGAGCCGAAGCTTATCGAGGCAATGCATGATCTTTGCGAAAAGGAAGGCTTTGATTTGAGCCTTGTCATGGTTACGGATATCCTGCAGGAAGCTACATACCTGCTTTATTCTGGCTCTCCAAAGACATTGATCGGGGAGGCATTCAAAAAGGATGCCAGCGGAACGCATGTGTATCTGCCTGGGGTCATGAGCCGCAAGAAGCAGATTATCCCGCCCTTGTCGGAAGCAGTGAAACGTATCAATAATAACAACTAAGCCTATGCCTTCCTCTTTGCGAGGAAGGCATTCTTAACAGGAGGGAATTTCTTGAACATCCTCGAAGGACTGAATGCGCAGCAAAAAAAGGCAGTGGAGCATATCGACGGGCCGCTTCTGATCATGGCCGGCGCAGGTTCGGGCAAAACAAAGGTTTTGACCCGCAAAATTGCAAATCTCTTGGCGCACGATGTACCAGCCTATCGGATTCTTGCCATCACATTCACGAATAAGGCTGCCACAGAGATGCGGGAGCGTGTCGACAGGATGATAGGGGAAGGTGCAAGCGAAGTCTGGCTCGGGACATTCCACTCCTTCTGCGCCCGATTCCTTCGGCGCGAAATCGAGGCGACGGGGCTGTATCAGAAGAATTTTGTCATCTACGATGCCTCCGATTCCCAGACGGTCATCAAAAACATTTTGAAAGAAATGAACCTGGATGACAAGCAGTATCGTCCCTCAGCCATACAAAACGAGATCTCAAACGCCAAGAACCAGATGATGGGGCCGAAGGCGATGGAGCGGAATGCAGACGGGTTCCACCAGAAGAAAGTCGCTGAGATCTATCGCTCGTATACGGCAAAGCTTCGTTCCAATAATGCGCTTGACTTTGACGATCTGCTGATGATTTCCGTTCTCTTGTTGGAGGAAAATCAGGAGATTCGCGAAAAATATCAGCGGCGTTACCAGTATATCCTGGTGGATGAGTATCAGGACACAAACGGTGCACAATACGCCTTGACCCAGCTTCTGGCGGAAAACCACCATAACATCTGCGTTGTGGGAGATGCGGATCAATCCATTTATGGGTGGCGCGGTGCGGATATCTCGAATATCATGAATTTCGAGCGGGACTATCCAGAGGCGACGCTCATAAAGCTGGAACAAAATTACCGCTCGACAAAAACCATCCTCTCTGCGGCAAATTCCGTGATTGAGCATAATTTCAAACGGAAGAAGAAAGACCTTTGGACCGATAACGATACTGGCGACAAGATTACGATATTTGATGCAAGAGATGAAAGGGAAGAGGCAAATTTCCTTGTCCAGTCCATAGAAAAGGAACGGAAAAAACGCCAGGCGACCTATGGGGATATGGCTATCCTGTATCGGGCAAATGCCCAGTCCCGTGTCATAGAAGAAGCGTTTATGCGTGCTGGTGTCCCGTACACCATGGTCGGCGGGCTGAAATTCTATGATCGGAAGGAGGTCAAGGATGTCCTGGCCTATCTCCGGCTGATATACAATCCGATGGATGCGGTCAGCCTGTTGCGCATCATCAATGTTCCCAAGCGGGGGATTGGTGCAACGACATTGGAGAAGCTTGCGACCTATGCGGCCGACAACGAGTGCACTCTCTATGAAGCTATGACCGCGCTCGCTTCTGACGGATCCTCCACTCTGACTGCCCGAGCAAAAACGACGTTGTCTCTCTTTTCGGAGTGGCTTGAGAAAATGATGCGGGACTATTCCTCCATGCATCTTAACCAGCTTGTGGAGCGCATCCTGGAGGATACGGGCTATCGGAGGGAGCTGGAAGCCGACAAAAAGACGGAAAATGAGACGCGTCTGGAGAATCTTCGTGAATTTATCGGCGTGGCACGGGACTTTGAGCGGCAGGAAGAAGAGGCAAGCTTGGAGACATTTCTTTCCCAGATGTCTCTTGTCTCTGATGTCGACAATGCGGACATGTCGGAGGACCGCGTAACGCTGATGACGCTTCATTCAGCAAAGGGGCTGGAGTTCCCGATTGTGTTCATGGTCGGCATGGAAGAAGGGATTTTCCCCAATCAAAGGACACTTATGGAGCCCGATGAAATCGAGGAGGAGCGGCGGACCTGCTATGTGGGCATCACTCGGGCAGAGCGCAAGCTCTATCTGAGTTTTGCCAAAACACGTACCCTGTACGGCCGTGCCAATGCAAACCCGCCTTCGCGTTTCCTGAAGGAAATTCCTGTTTCCTGCATGGAAAGAGCGACACTGTTCCCATCGAATTTCTCCTATATGCAGCAAAGGCAGCAGTCCTCTGCTTTTGAGCGAAACGGAAGCCAGCCACCACGAAAGATACAGTCCGGGTATGAGATGCTCTCGTCCCTCGGCATTACAGGGCGGCCCCACAAGACTGCGGAGAACTTGCCGTCGTCTTCTCCTGGGCGCATCACATCCCCGCAAATTGTCCGGCCGAATACGGATCTAGTTTGGCGTGTGGGAGATAAGGCGCGTCATGGGAAATGGGGGATTGGCACGGTGGTCTCTGTCCGCGGCAGCGGGGAAGAAACGGAACTCCAAATCGCTTTTCCCGGGCAGGGGGTCAAGCCGCTGATGCAGAAGTATGCCCCCATTGAAAAGGTGCAAAGATGACGATACAAGATATCAAAAAAGAATTGAACAGCCTGCGGAAGGAAATCCGTTATCATAATGTCCAGTATTATGATAACGATTCCCCTAAAATCTCTGACTACGAGTATGATCAGCTTATGCTGCGGCTGAAGCAGATCGAGCAGCAATATCCGGAACTCATCACAAAAAATTCGCCGACGCAGGTCGTCGGCGGGGATGCTCTCCGGACAGCGGGCGTTCTCGTCAAGCATGATGTTCCCATGCTATCCCTGCAGGACGTTTTTTCAAAGGAAGAAATCTATGACTTCGTTCGCTCCCTCCAGGAAGAGCTCGGCTCTCCGGAATTTGTCGTAGAAGAAAAAATTGATGGCCTTTCCATGGCCGTGCGCTATGTGGATGGAGAGCTTGAGCGGGCAGTCACACGCGGCGATGGCACGACGCAGGGGGAGGATGTCACAGAGAACGCGCGTGTCATCCGCGATGTCAAAAAACAGCTCAAGGAAAAGCTTCCGTATTTTGAGATACGCGGTGAAGTGTACATGACAAGGGAGGCCTTCGAGCAAGTAAATACAAGGCAGGAGCTTCTCGGCATGAAGCCCTTTGCAAATCCGCGAAACTGCGCGGCAGGAACGTTGCGCCAGCTGGATTCCCGCATTACAAAGGAGAGGAATTTATCCTTTTTTGTCTTTAACCTGCAGCTGAGCCGCGGACGAGAGTTCAAGACCCACACAGAGTCCTATGAATTCATGAAGCAACAGGGAATCAAAGTGATTCATGGGTATCAGGTTTGCCGGACAGCTGATGAGGTATGGAAGGCAATCCAGGCGATTGGCGAAAATCGTGGAAAACTTTCTTATGATATCGATGGCGCTGTCGTGAAGCTGAACAATCTGCAGGATCGGGAGAAGCTTGGCAACACATCGAAAGTTCCCCGTTGGGCAATTGCCTACAAGTATCCGCCAGAGCGAAAAGAGACAAAAATCCGCTCCATAGAGCTATCCGTCGGCCGGACAGGACGCATCACCCCCACAGCAGTATTTGATCCCATCCACCTTTGCGGCACGACTGTAGAGCGGGCCACGCTTCATAATCAGGCCTTTATCGATTCCTTGGATATCCGGATTGGCGACACTGTCCTGGTCTACAAATCGGGAGAGATCATCCCGAAGATTGAATCCGTTGTCAAAGAGAAGCGTCCTGAAGGGACACAGCCGTTCATCATTGGAAGTCACTGTCCTGCCTGCGGGAGCCCCGTTGTCCATATAGAAGGAACGGCGGATATCAAATGCCAGAATCCGGATTGCCCCGCCCAGCTCGAAAATCATATTTTATATTTCGTCGGACGAGATGCAATGGATATCAAGGGGATAGGCGAGGCCTCGATAAAAGCCCTGGTGGATGCGGGTCTTTTGCATCATATTTCCGACCTGTACCATCTGGCAGCAGCTAGAGATATGCTCATCGAAAAGGGGATTGTCGGAAAGGAAAAAAGCACGGACAATCTATTGCAGAGCATCGAGGCAAGCAAAACGAATCCTCCCGATTGCCTTTTGACGGGACTGGGAATCCCGGGGATAGGAAAGGCGGCCGCAAAAGCACTCATGCGCCATTTCCACTCGATTGATTCCCTTATGGCAGCTCCAGTGGAGGAAATACAGTCGGTTGAAGATATCGGCGAGGTCAGTGCCAAGGCAATTGCCGGATATTTTCAAAATCCCTTGCATCAAAAGATGCTTGACGACCTGCGGAAACAAGGACTCTCGTTTGAAATGCAACAAACAGACGAAGGGGATGATTCCTTGCAGGGCCTTTCCTTTGCTGTTACAGGTACGCTGGAGACAATGAGCCGAAAAGAATGCACAGCGTATATTGAGCAGCATGGCGGAAAGGTGACGGGATCCGTCAGCAGGAAGACGAACTACCTCATTGCGGGGGAGTCGGGCGGCAGCAAATTGCAAAAGGCGCAAGAGCTGTCAGTCCCCATCCTTACAGAAGAGGAATTCCGGAAAATGATAAAGCTGCAGTAGAACACCATGCGGCTTCGCAGAATAGGAAAAAGGCATCCGCTTGAGAGCGCAACGGATGCCTTTTCCTATGGAATCTATTGATAATGATAATTCATCAGGAAGTTTCCCTTTTCATCATAAACTTCTATGGGATTCATTGTGAGCTTTCCATCTTTGACCCGGAATGCATCCGTATCCACCGTAAATCCATGAAACTTTATCTGGACATCGGAAAACTGCAGATCGCGATAGGTGCTGTGCACTTTTCCAGCTATGGAATAAAAGGGGATGTAGTGATAGGTTCCCGCCCCAGAGCAAAAACTGCCATCGATTGCTATGGCTCGCGGAGAGCCCATGCTTGCAAAGGCAAGCTCCAGATCGATGGGGCAGTCAAGACCGCTCCCTGGAAGCGCCTTGCTCGCCTGAAGTCTTTTCCCGATTCCGTATATGTGATAGAACCGCGTGTCAAAGTTATAATCTCCATTTGCATGGAAATCGCCGCCGAATACCTTTGCCTTTACATCATCAAAGGTCAGGTTCCCGTCTTTGTATGTGATTTCTCCTTGGATTTTTTCAAAATGCAATGCGGGGATGTTCAGCTCATCCATTGCAACTGTGCCGGAACCCAAGGGATTTGATAAGGGGCCGGTAAAATATGTTTCCAATGACATCCGCTCTTTTACGTCCATGCCTATGCCAAGAGAAGATGGCTGCACTGCATAAAAGGCAAGAGCCAGGTCAAGAGCCGGCTCTGCTTTCTCTTCAAAGAGTATTTTTCCGTGAACGGAAATCCCGTCGCCGACCATTGTTCCTCCAAAGCCGCCGATGGAAGCATTGATTGTCATATCCTTATCTGTGTTGATTGTGGAAACGATATGTACATGATCCATGCGGTATTGCATCTTGCGATAGAAAACCTCCATGCGGCAGTTGTTCAAGAGAAGCTTTGCCTTGATTTTCTTTCCTTCCCGGTTGAAATTCTGCCATTTTTTCTGCATGGACATTTCACGTCTTTGGCGGCGTTGCTTCCCAATCCATTTGCGTTCTTCCTCGCTCAATCCGTCAAGCTTGATATTCCGATATGGATCATCGTCCTCCTCTTTCTTCTCTTCTGGGGAGGTCGGCTTGATGAAGTCCAATCGTCCCTTTTCATCCACATGCAGGGAAAAGACTGCGTTGTTTATGGTGAGTTCCTGGATTGTCGTGGATTTGTAATTGCGGGTAAGGACATCCCAAATGCGGACGCGAAAATCTCCGCTGGGGATATATACGATGGTTTCCCCCTGCATGTCCTTCCATGTGAGGCCTGTAAAATATACGTGACCCGTCAAGTCGGATATGAGACGTTCTACTGTGATCGTTCCCCGGAACATGCTCTGTTCTTCCATGGCAGCATTGAAAATTCTTGCAGCACCGAGGCTCAGGAGCTCCAACAGGAGAAGTGTCAGCAAGAACAGCACCAGAATCCCTGCCAGGATGAATCTGCATTTTTTTCGGATTGCCCGTAGTATGACGTAGATGATGTTTTACCCCTTTTCTTTTTGTCTTTTATACACTTCAGTATATCATAATACCATTGAGTGTGATAAAATAAAATAAGAAACTTTGTGGAAGCAATTCATGATTCGAACGAGGCAGATGGGGAGAGGCATGTCATGAGAAATAACGAAAAGAAACTGGAGCTTCGTTTCGAACAGAAATCCAATCAGAAGCTTCGGAAAAATCAGAAGATAAAGGAACAATCAGATCATGAAATCGGATGGCAACAAGCAACACAGGGGGAGGAATCGCCAGGCAAAGCGCGGGCAGCAGGCCGTTCTGAGCAGCTTCAGAAAAAACACAGGAGCCGTCAGCTGGAGCGTGTGATTCGTTCCCGGATTCTGCATATGAAAGAGCTGTCTTCCATGATGCCTGCTCCGATTGTTGCCTTTGATTTGGAACTTGCTGGATCATTTGCAGATGATATCATCGAGATTGGCGCTATCCGGGTATCTCCCACTGAGGATCACATCCGCATATTCAGTTCGCTCATCCGGCCGCGCACCTTTGTCAATCGGACGGTACGGAAGATGACGGGCATCACGAAAGAAGAGTTGCGTGATAAGAAAACGATTGCCGAGGTCTTGCCGGAATTCCTTTCCTTTGTAGGGGATGATTCCATCATGCTGGGACACGCGATAGGCGATAACGATCTTCTGAGCATCAATCTCGCCATGTCACGCCTTCGGAAATGTACACATTCACAACGACGATTTTATCCACGTTATATCGACACCGTACGGGTTGCACAGAAGGTCTTGCCGAAAACTGTCAAGAAGTTTAATCTGCAATTCCTTCTGGAACAATTCGGCTGGAAGGCGAACCAGTCCCATCGGGCGTTGGATGATGCGATTGCTTCCTATTTGCTCTTCCAGATGCTTTTGGGTTATCAGGGTGGAAAACCCGCATGGATTCCCAATATCATGAATATGAGCGAAGGAGAGGCCTTGCTCAAAGATCGTTTTTTTCATACGCCGAAACTGTTGTGATACAAACAGATATGTTTTATTGTACAAGACATTTGACTTTAATCGCCACTTGAATACCCATATAATAAAAATGAAGGAGATAGGTTGGCAGCCGAAAGGCAATGTATCTTGCCGGCTTCAGTCATATCCTGGGATTTGAACGCCAACCACAAATCCGAGTGATAGAAGCCGGCGCCCTTCAACTATATGTTTTTACCAAAAACACGCTCCCTTGCGAGAGCGTGTTTTTGGTTGCGAAAAATTCAATGTCAACTATCAAGGAAAAATTTCATGTTGTCGGTTTGCTGTCAGGAATTTTTGCTTTCTGCGGGTCGATTGGATTGACGTATACTGTCGTCTGATTGGTGAAAATGACAAAACCAGGCCTGCTGTGCGCAGGTTTTTTGACATAGCGGACCTTGGTATAATCAACGGGAACCTGTGAGGAATCGCGTGCCTTGCTGAAATGAGCAGCGAGACCAGCTGCTATCCTTATTGTTTCTTCCGCAAGGGGTTCTCCTCCGTTTTGTACGATTACATGGGAACCGGGGATATCCTTCGTGTGAAACCATGTATCACTTGGCCGAGCCGTTTTGAAGGTGAGCCGATCATTTTGCGTATTGTTTTTTCCAATCAAAATCAAAGTCCCGTCTGGAGCAGAAAACTGGAAGGGCCGCGATGGGGGAGCACTGGAATTCTTTTTTTGCTTTTCATGCAGATACCCGGAATTTATGAGCTCTTTTTGGATCTCCGCGATTTCAGCGAGGGATTCCGATGCATAAAGAGACGATTCTATGCTTTCCAAATAGCGAATGGAGGCCAAGCATTCATCCTTTTGATCTTGGAGGAGGATCTGTGCCCGCTTGAGCTTGTCATATTTTTTATAGTAGGCCTGCATATTTTCGATCAGCGTGTGCCTCTGATCCAGCTCAATTGTGATTTGTTCTCCTGCCGTACTATATATGTTAGGAACTGTAATAGAGGGATTTTTTCTATCGCTATACGCATATTGATATGTCTGCAGGTTGTCTCCCTTTACTTTGTAGGAATCTGCATTCTCAGCTGTTTCGATTTCTTCTTCCAGCTTATCAAGTTTGTTTCTTGCACGGGATAATTCATTGCGTACGAATTTTTTGAAGCGTTCCTTGTCCGGCAGTATATAGGACCCCAACAGGGTATCGGCCTTTTCCAGCATGGAGCTGATAGAGTGGAACGGCAAAGAGGTTGCTGCAGGGAGATAATGCAGCGGGAAGGATGCCATGGCAAGTATTTTCTTGTTGTCATCCAGCAGGAGGACAGGCTGCGGGGGGGGGGCAAGGATTGCAGTGCGGATTGTCTCAAGCGCATGGGAAATCGAGTCAAAATCTTTCTCATCAAGGGCATTGATCCGTATCGATACATTGAGCCCTGCCGAAAAACAGATTTCCTTAGCTGTATATGGACCTGCCCCGGAACAGGTTGCGATAATCGCCTTGTCAAGCCGCTCCTCTTTTTTCTCTTTCAACGATGTTATGATATCTGCAACAGATTGCGTAAGAAGATTACATTTCCTTTGAGCAGGTGGCAGCTCATAGGGGTTCCCAGGGAGTACGGTTCTGACGCGGCTGTTGTTCTCCCCGATCTTCCGCATTGCATCCACAATTTTCCCATCCGAGATAAGAATGATGTTGCTGTATTTCCCCATCAGCTCCAGGGCGAGCGTCTTTGTCACGATTTTTCCGCCAGAAGCAATGCAGTCGATATCGATAAAAATGATGCGATCGATTTCCCTCTGGCGGATATCGCCAATACGTCCCATCTCGAGCTGCTTCCGGAGCACCATGCAAAACACAGGGGGGATCAATGGATTTTCCATGCTCCTCTCCATCAAGTAAGCCGAGGAGTTTTGGGAAGCAATCGATATACATAGTGTATGCTGCTTCCCTGTTTGGCGTATGGTCATAAGTACGGTATATTTATTTGGTTGAAAAATTTTATCGACACGACCGCCAAGCAGGGCATGGCGCAATTCATTGACCAGTGGAACCATAGAAAGTGCATCAAGTGCCATAAAATGACCTCTCTTATTCAAAATGAAGCGAATCATGCAGCTTAAATTATATCATTTTCGCATTTGAATGGTCAAACAAAGCATTATTTGGCTGCAGGATGTCCCGACCGCTACTGATTTTTGAAGAATATTTTTCCAATCCAGCAATAACAGCAGGATTTTTCAAGAAAAAGGGGAATACTATTAACAATGTATATTGTCCTATTGGACGAATGAACGAAGAATTTAGGAGGACAATCTTTATGATGGACGAACAGGACTGGGCAGCATTCAAAAAGAAACTAAAGCAGCGTACGGAAATCGATCTGGATCTATATAAAGAGCCCCAAATGAAGCGCCGTATAGGAAACCTTGTCACGCGTGCAGGATTCGATTCCTATACGGGATACTTTGATGATGCGGCAAAGGATAAGGATGCATTTGCCGCGTTTATTGAGTACCTGACAATCAACGTATCCGAATTTTTCCGTACACCTGAGAAATTTGGTAAGCTGGAAACGGATGTCATTCCAGATCTACTGAAGAGATCCCCAAAACTCAATATCTGGAGCGCAGGCTGCTCCATTGGCGCAGAGCCGTATTCTCTGGCAATCATCTTGAAGGAAATGACGCCGAATGTCCGCCATCGCATTTTGGCAACGGATCTCGATGTGGAGATCATTGCAAAGGCAAAGCGGGGAGAGTATTCGGGAAACGAAATCAAAAGCATGTCTGATACGCGCAAGAAAAAATATTTCGATGCCATTGGGGAAGACCGCTTTGCTGTAAAGAGCGATATCAAAAGCTGTATAGAATTCAAACGTCATAATCTTTTGAAGGACCCGTTCGAAAAGGGATTTGATTTGATTCTTTGTCGGAATGTCGTTATTTATTTCACGGAAGAAGCGAAGGAAGAACTGTATGCGAATTTCTTCAAGGCTTTGAAGCCTGGCGGCATACTTTTTGTTGGTGCAACGGAAGCGATTTTGAACTTCAGAAAACTGGGCTACACAAGCTTTCAGCCGTTTTTCTATCAGAGGCCGCTGGAGTCCTAAGCTGCGCAGGTGAAAAAGATGTTTGCGAATCCCAGGATGGAACAGTTAAGCCGGAAAGCGCTGCAAGAGTATCAATTGAAGCTCTTGAAAAAACAGATCCGTTGGGCGGAAGAAAAGGTTCCCCTCTATCAGAAAACTTTTCATCAAGCGGGTGTTTCAGGAAAGGATATCGATTGCCTGGAGGATATTCGGCAGTATCCTTTTCTAACCAGCGAGGATTTGCGGCGTGCGGATGTGTTTGATCGTGTTGCGCTCCCTTTGTCGGGGATTATACGATATGACTCGCTGGATATGCAGACGGGCGGTGTGAGCTGGATGTATACGGGTGGGGACATAGCGCATAATCTTGATATGCTCACCCGTGCGATGGTGGCAGGAGGCATGCATAGGGCATCGATCGTCGGCATTTTAGGCGATCTGTCGAATAGCAGGATGCTTGATGTGCTTCAAGCCTCGGAAGCTATCGGCGCAACGGTGGTCATTATGGGAGCGGATTATAACAGGTGGGTGCGGATCGTACAAAAGATGCAGATGGATATCCTGATAGGTGCTTCCCAGTCTATCATGCAGCTGATCATACAGCTGCAGGGAAATGGTCTGAATACCTCATCTACCGCCCTTCGAAGTGTTTTCTGCATGAACGAGAGCAGCATCCAAAATCCTATGCAGCGTCATATACAGGAGCGCATGCAGGCAAAGGTGTTTAATTTATATGCGACTGTTGACCTGGGAATGTCAGGGATGCTCTATCAATGTTCCGAGCATATCGGACAACATATACAGGAAGATTATTTTTATCCTGAACTTGTTGCGTTTAATAGTGATACGCCTGTTGCAGATCTGAATCAAATGGGGGAGCTTGTCATAACATCATTGCAGGCAGAAGCGATGCCGTTGATACGTTATCGAACAGGCCAAGCTGTCAGTCTGCAAAAGGATCCCTGTGGCTGCGGCAGAACCCATTTACGTATACTGACTCCATTCCGGATTGTATAGAGTTTTCAATCTATGAGATTGATTTCCAAGAGGTAAGCGTTTTGAAAATTATAGATGCGCATCTTCATCTGGGAAAGGATGCATATTTCGATGAGATTGCAAAATTAGCCCATCACGAGAATACAGTAGCTCATTTGCGGGAACAGTACCAAAAGTTAGGATTTGTCCATGGCATCATCATGGGGAATCTGCCTGTTGAGATAGTGGATGTGCCATATCCTGAATTCTTATCCTATTGCGTCGGCCTGGATAGTCGAGTATTCTCATTGGATCAAATCAAAGAGAAACTTCCTTATATTGAAAAACATCTGCGGCAGGATTCCTGCAAGGGAGTGAAGCTTTATCCAGGCTATGCACCATTTTACATATACGATGATCGCTTGGCACCGCTTTATGAGCTTGTAGCAAAGCATGACAAGCTTGTAGCTGTGCATACAGGGCTTACTGCAACGGAGCAGGCCTTGCTGAAATACAGCCATCCGATGGTGATGGATGACGCAGCGACAAAATTCCCGTATGTTACATTTGTCATGTGCCATTTGGGAGAGCCTTGGTTTACTGACGCAGTAGCCGTGATGGAAAAAAATTCGAATGTCGTAGCGGATTTGTCTGGGATGCTTGAAAGCAAAATCCCTTCTTTCCCTGATTTCTTTCAAAAAAAGCATTTCTATATGGAACGATTGAAAGGCTGGCTTTCGTATCTGGGAGATTATCAGCGTGTTATGTTCGGTACGGATTGGCCCCTCGCCAATTTGGGAGACTATGTCGCTTTTACGAAAGAAGTAGTCCCGGAAGAGTTTTGGAATGCTGTTTTTTTCGAGAATGCATGTAGAATCTACAAGATTGACCCCGAAAGCCACCTGTAACTGTTTTTATGACATTTCATTTATCCATGCCATCAGACTGCGATGGCTGTCAATGCACAAAAATGGCGGCAGAGCTTGAAAAGCTTTGTCGCCATTTTTGCAATTCTTTTGATGTGGAATTCTTCTGCAGGTCGAAAACTACACGCTTATTTTTTTAGAGCTTCCGACAAAATGCCGGTCAGGGAACGCTGTGTAATACGCATCATATCACCAAGAAGCGCATTGTAAAGATCACCACCATCCGTTACCCCACGGCCGTTCGCCGTGATGAAGAATTTCTTCGGATGATCTTCTGCCTTGTACGCTTCGTCCAGCTTTTCCTTGACAAGCTTCTCGATATCCTGTTCTGCCACGTAGCTCACCTCTTTTCTATAAGTCCTGTAGTAATATATACGACATGCATCTGCGATTTTCCTTGTGGAATATATATTATATTTTGTCTTTTACACGATAGATTATTAAAATATAGCTAAATAACGAACAACTATAAATTATTATTTGACAGAATGACCTAGAACTGATATATTATGTAGTGTTCTTAGTGGATGTCCTTTATTGAAATTTTGTTCTAGCTATCGGACATCGTTTATTCGACTCACTAGCTCAACTGGCAGAGCAACTGACTCTTAATCAGTAGGTTCACGGTTCGATTCCGTGGTGGGTCACCATTAGAAATTTTGCTCCCTTGGCGACAAGGGAGCTTTTCCTATTCTGTACAAAATAGAATTATAAGCGAGGGCTTGTTATGCGAATTTTGCTTTCTAATGACGATGGAATTCGTGCCGAAGGCTTGGAGGCGTTGGTCAGCACATTGTACAAACACCATGAAGTCATTGTATCTGCACCTTTTCGCCAGCAAAGTGGCATGTCGCAGGCTTTGACAGTAGGATCTGCTATGGAGCTTCTGCAAGATGAAATGCTTTCCACCCGCTACGGCATTGAAGCCTGGGCAGTAGACGGAACACCAACGGATTCGGTGAAGCTTTATCTCGAAGCCCTAGCAGATGCTCCCCCTGATGTTGTCATATCAGGAATCAACCATGGAGCAAATCTAGCAACAGATATTCTTTATTCCGGAACGGTAGGAGCTGCAACGGAGGGATATCTGCATAATATTTCCTCCCTAGCCATCTCTCTTGATGCGGAGAGCTCTCTTTCCTTTCAAACTGCGGCAGAAATCTCTGCTGATTATTTAGAAAAATTAGTAAAAAGAGGTTCCAAACCATTTCTTTTCAATATCAACTTTCCTCGTAAGCTACGAAATGACATGCCGACCTTTGTTATGGGACGGCAGGGGAAACGCGATTATAAAAATGCTTTTTTTCGAGAGGAACGGGAGGACGGTCGCGTGTTTTATGTGGTGAAAGGAGAAATATTTGATACGGATAAAAGTGAACCAACGGATATTTTTGCAGTGGAGCAGGGGTATATCTCTGTTACTCCTCTTATGACAGACAGGACAGACTATATGTGTATGGAAAATCATCTTGATGCATAAGATAATACGTGACATTTTCGACAGTATTTTGTAAAATAAGAGTGTTGTATAAAATTATGGAGGGAATTCCAATGGAATCGATGATTCGCGATATCAATCTCGCAGCTTCTGGACATGATAAAATCAACTGGGTAAAGAATTTTATGCCAGTTATGGCGGCAATTGACAAGGAGTTTTCCACTTCGAAGCCCTTTGCAGGAAAGAAAATGGTCATTACGCTCCATCTAGAGGCGAAGACAGCCTATATGGCAGAGATCTTCCAGCATGCAGGAGCAGAGGTCTCCGTCACGGGCAGCAATCCGCTTTCGACCCAGGATGATGTGGCAGCTGCCCTTGTGGAGGATGGTGTCCATGTTTTCGCGACCCACGGCTGTACAGAAGAAGAGTATAGTACCTATATCAATAGGGCACTTGACTGCAAGCCAGACCTTGTTATTGATGATGGCGGCGACCTCGTGCACATTCTGCATACAACACGGAGGGAGTTGCTCTCGGGAATCATCGGTGGATCCGAAGAGACGACCACTGGGGTACATCGGTTAAAGGCTCTTGCTTCAAAAGGGGAGCTGGAGTTCCCGATGATTGCAGCAAACGACGCCTACGCAAAGTTTCTCTTTGACAACCGCTACGGCACCGGACAATCGACATGGGATGGCATCATGCGTACGACGAACCTGGTCATTGCTGGCAAAAACGTGGTTATCGCTGGCTATGGCTGGTGTGGCAAGGGCGGCGCTATGCGCGCCCGCGGCCTCGGTGCCAATGTCATCATCACGGAGGTTGATCCCATCAAAGCGGTAGAGGCTGTATTTGACGGCTTCCGCGTCATGCCCATGGATGAGGCGGCAAAAATCGGTGATATTTTCCTGACTCTTACAGGAGACAAAGATGTCATCGTTAAACGCCATTTTGAAGTGATGAAGGACGGAGCAATGCTTGCAAATTCTGGTCACTTTGACGTAGAAATCAATATTCCGGATCTGGAATCCCTCTCGGAGTCACGTCGCACGGTTCGCACCAATATTGAGGAATTCAAGCAAAAGGACGGGCGCAAGCTGTATCTTCTCGCGGAGGGACGCCTTGTAAACCTTGCCGCAGGAGATGGTCATCCTGCTGAAATCATGGATCTCTCCTTTGGTGTGCAGTTTTTCTCGGCACTTCATCTTCTTCGCCACGGCAAAGAAATGTCGCATGAGGTTCATCTCATGCCGGAAGAAATCAACACGAAGCTGGCAGAGATCAAGCTGAAGTCCATGGGGATTGGCATTGATACCCTGACAGATGAGCAGCGGGCCTATTTGAATATGAATTGAGGCGGTGTTGTCTTGAAGACACTTATCAAAAATGCCAACGTACTCTTGCCGGATGGTACGACGCCGATTGCTAATATCTGTATCGACGGAAGTCGAATCACGCATATCGGAGATTTTCCGGAAAATTTTCGGCCAGGACGCGTCATTGATGGGCATGACATGCTGGCAACCCCTGGTTTTGTCAATGCCCATACCCATGCTTCCATGACGCTCTTGCGCAGCTATGCTGATGACATGGAGCTTATGGACTGGCTCAATAAAATAATATGGCCAGCTGAGGCAAAGATGAATCGAGAAGATATTTACTGGGGCGCGATGCTGGCAGCCCTGGAGATGATTCAGACGGGAACAACGGCCTTTGCGGATATGTATGGCCCCTGGATGGATACCGTTGCAGAGGTTGTGGCGGATTCTGGCCTTCGCGGTGTCCTGTCCCGAGGGCTCATCGGCGTCGCCCCAGATTCAGAGGAAAAGCTTGCAGAAGGTGTGGCCTTCTACAGAGATTTTCATGGGGCGGCAAATGATCGCATTCATGTGATGCTCTCGCCCCATGCTCCATATACCTGCCCTCCAGATTATATGCGAAAGGTTGCGGCGGCAGCACAAAAGGATGGAATCAAAATTCATATCCACATGCACGAGACGAAGACAGAGATTAACGACTCTTTGAAGACCTATGGAAAGCGTCCCTTTGCATGGGTCAGTGAGACAGGACTGTTTGATGGGGGAGCCACAGTTGCCGCCCATTGTGTTCACATGGATGATGAAGATATCGCCATCATGAAGAAGTACGATATCCGTGCTGTGCATAACCCTGGAAGCAATATGAAGCTTGCTAGCGGAGTTGCACCTGTTCCCCGTATGCTTGCTGAGGGAATCTGTGTGGCTCTCGGCACAGATGGAGCATCTTCCAACAACAATATGGACATGTTGGAGGAAACGGCCCTTGCAGCATTACTTCATAAAGTGGATTCCTATGATCCCCTTGCCATTCCTGCAGCAACCAGCCTGAAGATGGCTACGGAATATGGCGCAAATGCACTGTCACTTACAGACGTAGGCCGCCTAGAGGTAGGGGCAAAGGCGGATATTGTTCTTTTCTCCATGAAGAGCGCAAAATGGACGCCACGAAACAATCTTGTATCCCTGCTGACCTATTCGGCGAATTCCTCTTCGGTGGATACCGTTCTCGTTGATGGGGCAGTGCTCATGGAGCATCGGGAGCTCAAGACGCTTGATGAGGAGCGCATTCTTTTTGAGGCGCAACGCTCTGCTGAACGATTGACAAAGGCATAAAAGAAGCCGCCCGCTTAAAAATGCGGGCGGCTTTTGAACGAAAAGGAGACAAACGTGGCAAA
The DNA here is from genome assembly GCA_945877355.1 of uncultured Mitsuokella sp. Classification (GTDB taxonomy): domain Bacteria; phylum Bacillota; class Negativicutes; order Selenomonadales; family Selenomonadaceae; genus AWVT01. The sequence goes on from CAMCRT010000022.1 coordinate 23,254, forward strand.
AAAAACAGATGCAAAACGAAGAACGAAGTCGCGAGGCAAACCCCAGAAACAAGAGTCTTCTGTCGCAACTAATCCAAGCAGACGGTATGAGTTGCTAGGTCTCGCATATACGGCAGTAGCCGTAGTTGCACTCTGCGGCCTATTCGGCTGGAATGTGGGCTGGGTCGGCCTTTTTGTAGCAAAATGTCTTCGCTATGTCTTTGGCGTAGGAGCAATTCCTGCGGTTCTCTTTGTCCTGCTACTAGGCTGGCAATATATGACGCGTCACAGGGGACTTTGCTACTCCATGCGCTTTTTCGGCCTACTATTCCTGTTTTGCGCTTTGCTGGCGATCTGGCATCATATAGTGACCGTCCCCGGTGCAGAGATAATGCCCGACAGTCTTCCCGCCGGAGGGGGCTTCATTGGTGGCGGCCTATTACTTCTTATTCGGAAGTTTTTTGGCGTTGATGGGGCACTGATTCTTTTGTGCTTTGCCTCTGTGGCGTCTATACTCATAGCAACAAGCTGGTCCCTTTCCAAGGGACTGACGCGTACAGAGGAAACAGCAAAGAAAAGTGTTGCTGCTGCGGGCTCAGCGTTATCTGAAGCCTATGACAAGATGTCTACCGTCGGAGAGCGCGTTGAAAATCAGGTAGTAGAAAAAGTCCGAGATCGGGTAAAACATTCCTTTTATGATCAGGAAAAGGATACGAGCTTTTCCGAATCAACAGAGGAAAAACAGAAAGCCGCCAACGGCAAAATCGAATTCTCGCCAGAATTTGGTGAAGAGACAGAGACCGTAAAAACTATATCTGCAAAGGAGAAGAAAGAAAATACAGGAGAACCTCCACGTTTTACCATTGAGTATGGTACATCTGAAGAAAATATGCAGAATGTGGCTTGCTCTCAGCCTTCGCCTGTACAGCCTTCCAAGAATTTAATGAAAAAAGCAAAGATTCCTGTTCCAGAGTATGAGGAGATTGCACCGATACAGCCTGCTGCAGCTCTGTTGGATGGGTCTGAGGCAGCTAGACAGAAAGCAACCAATGCAGAATCTCAGCCAGATCGCCCCTATGTGCTCCCCAATATCACCGAAATCCTATCAAAGACAGCAAAAAAGAAGAATGTGGCTCTCGAAATTGAGATTGAGGAAAATGCGAGGGTACTGCAAAAGACCCTGGAGGATTTTCGCGTCAGCGCACGCATAGTCAATGCGTGCCATGGTCCAGCCGTCACACGATATGAGGTGGAACCGGCCCCCGGTGTTAAAGTCAGCAAAATTACGAACCTTGCCGACGATATCGCACTGGCTCTAGCTGCCTCTGCTGTTCGAATCGAACCGATCCCAGGGAAAGCAGCCATTGGCATCGAAGTCCCCAACAAGGAACTGGAGGGGGTACAGCTCCGAGAGGTTTTGGAAAAGGAAGCCTTCCAGACAGCAAAATCAAAACTCACCGTGGGGCTCGGAATCGATATCGGAGGGAAGGCAATTTTTGCAGATCTCGCGAAAATGCCACACCTCCTAGTTGCTGGTGCCACAGGCTCAGGAAAATCCGTATGCGTCAACACACTCATTACTAGCATACTCTTTAAGGCAAAGCCGGACGAGGTCAAGTTCATCCTTGTGGATCCCAAGATGGTTGAACTCTCAAACTACAACGGAATCCCACATCTAATGGTTCCAGTTGTTACAGAGGCAAAAAAAGCTGCATCTGTGCTCAATTGGTCTGTACAAGAGATGGAAAAGCGCTATACGAAGTTTGCGAACTGCAACGTGCGCAATATGGAAACCTATAATAATAAATTTCCGGATGATAAAATGCCAGCCATTGTCATTATCATCGATGAGCTGGCTGACCTAATGATGGTGGCCCCTCACGATGTGGAAGATGCAATATGCCGCTTGGCACAAAAGGCACGTGCTGCTGGCATCCACATGGTGCTTGCTACGCAGCGCCCTTCCGTTGATGTCATCACGGGGATCATCAAGGCGAATATTCCCTCACGGATTTCCTTTGCCGTTTCCAGCCAGGTAGACTCTCGTACGATTCTCGACCGTAGCGGAGCGGAAAAACTGCTAGGCAAGGGAGATATGCTCTTTTTCCCCATCGGAGCTTCAAAGCCCCAGCGAGTTCAGGGAGCCTTTATCAGCGATGAGGAAGTAGAAAGCCTCCTGGACTTCATTCGATCCCAAGGGCAGGAAATGGAGACAAATGAGGAAATCGTTGCCTTCACAGAAAATGCCATGAAGGAAGAGGCAGAAGGGGAGGATAGTTCCGCAAAACAGAAGCGAGACGAGCTCCTCCCTGAGGCGGTGGAACTTGTCATGTCCACGGGACAGGCTTCTACTTCTTCAGTTCAACGACGCTTTCGGGTAGGCTATACCCGGGCTGCCCGTCTCATTGATGAAATGGAAGCACTGGGCATTGTTGGCCCAAACATTGGGAGCAAGCCCCGTGAGATCTTGATGTCCAGCGAGGAAGCCGAAAACGTACTTCAATCAATCGCAACATGATTCCCGTATGAGAAAAATGGGGCAAGAGCGCATACGCTCTGCCTCATTTTTATTACAAGCAGGAATACACCAGGTATTAAATTATGCAAAAATAAAGCGGATTCGACGATAACTCTCGTGAATCCGCTTTCATTCAAATGGTGCGCTCGGGCAGAGTCGAACTGCCGCCTTCGGCTCCGGAGGCCAACGTCCTATCCACTGGACTACGAGCGCATGATGATATTATAACACAGGACATCGGCACTTTGTCAACTCCTTTTTTGAAGAATTACGCATATAGACACATATAGACAAATGAAGGAGCAAAGAATATAATATAGAGATGATATGAACGTAAAATACAGAAACAATATGGATTTACGGGGGCATACCATGAGATTTACAAAATGGCAAGGTTGCGGAAATGACTTCATTCTACTTGATTTTATTGATAAATCTGATATAGATTTTAGCTCGCTTGCGAAAAAGCTTTGTGATAGGCACTATGGCATTGGGGGGGATGGCGTACTCATTATTGCAAACTCTACGGTAGCAGATTTTCGCATGCGTCTTTTCAATGCAGATGGCAGTGAGGCAGAGATGTGTGGGAATGGCATTCGATGTGTTGCCAGGTATCTCTATGATGAGAAAAAGACAGATCAAGTAGAATTCACAATAGAAACAGGAGCCGGTATTCTTATTCCGCATTTGCTGGTTGAGCAAGGACGTGTTTCGGGGGTTCGAGTCGATATGGGCGAACCGCATCTTTCTCCTGAGGAAATACCAGTACAAGGCTATACGGGTGATATGGTTGTGAATCAATCAATCACGGTAAAAGAGAATAACTACCAAATGACATGTGTGTCGATGGGAAATCCTCATGCAGTTGTCTTTATCAAAGATGCAGATTCCTTCCCTCTTCAGGATATTGGCCCTGCTTTTGAGCATCATTCTGCATTTCCAGCACGCACGAATACAGAGTTTGTAACTGTTCTTGATCCTGCCCATGTTCGTATGCGAGTTTGGGAACGTGGAGCTGGTATTACTCTTGCATGCGGGACAGGAGCCTGTGCAACGGTAGTGGCAGGTGTTCTTACGAAGCAACTGGAACGCAAAGTGGAGGTCATATTGGATGGAGGAAAACTCACCATCGAGTGGGCTGAGAACAATCATATCTTTATGACAGGTCCCGCTGAACTCGTTTTTTCGGGAGAGGTTCTGGATGATTAAATATCTGCGTAGTATGACGGGCTTTGGTTCAGCGCTTTTTGAAACAGAGGATTTCTCTGTGCATGTTGAGATGAAGTCGGTAAACCAGCGTTATTTGGAAGTTCAGTTTCACATGCCTCACGCGTTATCTGCATTGGAGGTAAGATTACGACGTACTATCTCGGAAACACTGTCCCGAGGGAAAGTGGATGTCTACATCTCCTATCGTTGCAAGAAAAAGGCCTTGCAACGTGTAATGCTTAACGAAGCTCTCGCAAAAGAATATAGCACTGCCTTGGATCGACTAAGTGAGCTGCTCAAAATGGAGCGTTGCAAGGATGTTCATACGATTGCATCATACCAGGATGTCCTTCTTGTTGAGGATATGGATGCACCTAAAGGGCTTGAAGAAATCATTTTTGAAGCTTTGCAATTTGCTTTAAATCGACTCGATACAATGCGTCAAGAAGAGGGCGCACATATCGGGGAAGATTTTTTAGAGCGGATGGATCGTTTGCAAGATTATACGGATCAACTGGAATCTATTGCCCCCAATTTGGCGGAGCATTATAAGCAGCACCTTATGGAGAAAATTCATGCGCTTCTCCTAGACACCTCAGTTGATGAAGCTCGCTTGCTACAGGAAGTCGCCATTTATGCTGATAAAGTTGACTACACGGAAGAAATCGTCCGTCTCCATAGTCATTTCAATCAATTTCATGAAATAATATGTGAAGAAAAGGGCCCCTGTGGTAGACGACTTGATTTCTTGTTGCAAGAAATTAATCGTGAAGCTAATACGATTGCCTCCAAGGTCAACAATGCTGAAGCTGCGCAAATTGTCGTTCTCATAAAGAGCGAGCTGGAAAAGATACGAGAGCAAGTCCAAAATCTTGAATAAAGGGATGTTTTTATGGATATCAAGCTGATAAATATAGGATTCGGAAATTTCGTCTCTGGAAACCGGGTAATTGCAATCGTCAGTCCAGAGTCTGCTCCGATAAAACGCCTCATTCAAGAAGCGCGCGATGGCAATCGTCTTGTAGATGCTACATACGGTCGGAGGACGCGTGCAGTGCTAATCATGGATAATGATCACATAGTCTTATCGGCAGTACAGCCTGAAACCGTTTCTAACCGTGTCAATGATACGGCTTCGGAGGATTTGAAACAAAAAGTAAAAGAAACGGAGGAGGATATCGAATGAAAGGGCTTCTGATAGTCGTGTCTGGCCCATCTGGTACAGGAAAAGGCACAGTCTGCGATGTACTCCTGAAGGAAACAAAAAACTTAGCATATTCCATTTCGGCAACGACCCGTCAACCTCGCGCAGGAGAGGTCGATGGGAAAAACTATTATTTCCTAACGAAAGACGCCTTTGAGGAGAAAATACGAGAAAACGCATTCCTGGAATACGCCAATGTATATGGAAATTATTACGGAACTCCGCTGGGGCACATAGAAGATCGGAGAAATAGGGGAGAAGATATTCTGCTGGAGATCGATACACAGGGAGCCCTGAATATCATGGAGAGATGTCCTGACGGAGTGTTTATCTTTTTGATTCCACCTTCTCTGCAGGAGTTGGAGCGCCGAATCCGAGGAAGGGGTACAGAGTCACAGGACTCTCTGGAGAAGCGCCTATCCTCTGCTGAACAGGAAATTCGTATTGGGAAAAAGTATCAGTATGTTGTCGTGAATGATGACATTTCAAATGCGGTGCATCAGATACAGGCGATTCTTTTAGCAGAGCATTGCCGGAACGAAAAGGAATATAAGATTGAAGAGGTGCTCAAAAAATGAAGGCAAATACAACAGTAGAAATGAGTATGGTAAATCCCCCAACGGATGCCCTGATGCAGAAGGTAGATAGTCGTTACGGACTTGTGGTACTTGCGTCTAGGCGCGCCCGTCAGCTTTTAGCGGGAGCTCCGATGAAGTCTCTTCAACATCATTCCACTAAAAACGTGACAAACGCATTGGAAGAGATTCTGGAAGGGAAGATTTCCTATAAAATCTCGAAGGAGAATCAATAATCCATGACATCCTTGTCAAAGAAAAACATTGTACTGGGTGTCACTGGTGGAATTGCCGCATATAAGGCAGTCGAGCTCGCAAGTAAATTAAAGAAAATGGGCGCAGCAGTTCATGTGATAATGACAAAAGGGGCAACGTCATTTGTGACAGAGCGCCTATTTCAGGAAATCACCGGACAAGCTGTCGTAAGTGATATGTGGGCAAAGACTGAGTTTCATGTGGAGCATATTGCACTGGCAAAACTTGCTGATCTCATGATCATTGCCCCTGCTACAGCAAATATATTAGCAAAGGTTTCTGCAGGTATTGCTGATGACATGCTGACAACGACAATCCTAGCAACGAAGGCACCTATATTCTATGTCCCTGCGATGAATACAAATATGTATGAGAATCCTGTGACACAGAATAACCTTGACCAGCTAAGAAAATATGGTGCACACATTATTGAGCCGGATTCTGGTTATCTCGCCTGTGGGGTGGAGGGGAAAGGGCGATTCCCGACCACAGACCGCATTATTGCAGAGATTTCCTCGTTTCTAAAAAAAGGACAAACGCTGACAGGCCGTAAGATTCTTGTGACGGCTGGCGGTACCCGAGAGGCTCTTGATCCAGTGCGTTTTTTGGGCAATCGATCGACGGGTCGTATGGGATATGCTATTGCAGCAGAAGCTGCAAGGCGTGGTGCAGATGTCTATCTGGTTTCTGGTATCAGTGAATTACCCTGTCCAGATAATGTACGTCGTGTATTTGTAGAGTCTGCCTTGCAAATGCGCGAAGCCGTGCTGCGAGAATTTGATGATGCGGATGTTGTTATAAAAGCAGCTGCGGTTGCGGATTACCGTCCGAAAATGGTGGCTCAACAGAAAATCAAAAAGCAAGAAGGGGAGCTTTGCCTGACGTTGGTCAGAAATCCAGACATTCTGAAAGAGCTAGGAGAAAGAAAAAAACAGCAAATCCTTATGGGATTTGCTGCAGAAACGGAAAATGTTGAGAACTATGCACAAGATAAAATGCATAGGAAAAATCTTGATTTTATCGTCGCGAATGATGTATCCGCAAAAGATGCTGGGTTTGGAACCGACTCGAATCGAATCATCCTTTTTGAACGAACCGGAGGTCGGACGAAATATCCTTTGATGGAAAAAGAAGCATTGGCAAAGTGTATTTTAGACAAAATAGAAATGGCGTTAGAAAAGCGGGGGAATGTATGATCATCACGGCAACGGTAATGAAATATATTCCGACGAACGCATATTTCTACGTTGACGATGGGACAAAGCATGCCTTTTTAATTGATCCCGGTGCTCAACCAGAGGTGTTAATGAAGATTGTGCAAGAGCGCGAGCTTATTGTGGAAAAGATTCTCCTGACACATGGCCATTTCGATCATATTGGTGCGGTTTCTACACTTCAGAAAGAGCTGTCTGTTCCTGTTTGTATGGGAATGCGTGGACGCGAATACATCGAAAATCCAGAATGGAATTTATCTGCTCAAACAGATGAGCCTATTGTACTAAAAAATGTTGCATTTTTACCAGCAAGAACGACGTTATCCTTGTCATCGAATCCAGAATATACATTGCAAGTCATCAATTCCCCCGGTCATACGACAGATGGCGTTATCTATTATGACTCCCGGGATAAAGTCGCATTCGTAGGTGATACGATTTTTGCTGGAAACTACGGGAGAACAGATTTGTATGGCGGAGATGAATCTACGCTTCTGAATACTATTCATAATGTCGTATTTAAGCTTCCAGCTGAAACAGTCCTCCTTTCCGGACACTCGGAACCAACGACTGTTTCAGCGGAAAAAAAGATGGCGTTGTATGTCTAAATATTTCATTACCGTAGAGAAGAAGCAATCCAAAAAACAAAGTAGGTTACACCGCCTGCAATTAATGGCCCCACAGCGATTCCTTTGAAGAAAAATACACCCGCCATCGTACCGATGATAAGAGCTGGCACTACCTCTGGAGAATCCTTTAATAATGTGATCCCGCTTCCACCGGCTACTGCAGCGAGTATGCCTGCAAGTACAGCAACTATTCCAATTGGCGTTTTGAATGAATCGATCATCGTGGTTATTGTGACTGTTCCCGTAGCGATCGGCACGAGTATCGCTGCTGTAAGCAGGATAATTCCCCAATTCAGCCCTTGACTTCCCAGTGTGGAAAGCAGAGAGGTGAGTCCGAGAGCCTTCAAGGCAAGTACGATAAGGGCGGCATAGATGACCGTCGAATTGTGACCGAGTATGCTCAAGGCTAAGACAATGAGCAAGGTAAGATATTCATTGACCAAAGAAAACACTCTCCTATGATGTGATGTAAATTTAACGAGGGAAACATGTTACAGGATATTGCACCGAAAAAACTAGATAACACATACCGACCAGAAACGCCTCCTTCTGAGGATAGCGTACTTTTTTTGTTTCGACAAAATAATGCTCTCGTGCGAATAGGTGAGGGGAAGCTTTTTCCTACCTATGCAGAGATGAATTGCCCAAAAGGCATAATCTATCTGTTCACCATCGGTAAAATTGCATTTTTCTTGCTGCAAGATACAAAAGGCGTGAAAATCCCAGAGGGGTTTGCCTTCGAATCGGTACGAAATATCCGATTTAAAAGGATTGCTGCACAGGCAAGTTTTTTTGCCTTCTACACAGCACTTCATTTATCTGAGTGGTATCGAACGAATCGTTACTGCGGAATATGCGGGGCACCGATGAAACTAGGAGGTCAGGAGCGCAGCCTTTGTTGTACAAAATGCAAGGCTGTTGTCTATCCACGCATCAATCCGGCCGTCATTGTTGGCGTCTTGCATGATGGCAAGATTCTCTTAACAAAATATGCGGACAATCGTGGATTTTCCTTTGCTTTGATTGCTGGATTCACCGAGATAGGTGAAACCTTCGAGGAAACCGCAGCGCGAGAGATAATGGAAGAGGTCGGGCTCAAGGTGAAAAACCTTCGCTACTACAAGTCACAGCCTTGGGGAAGTGCAGCCGATATTCTTGCAGGTTTTTACTGTGACTTGGATGGATCAGATTCTATACATCTGGATACGAACGAGCTTAGTCGTGCAGTCTGGGCTTCTCCCGAGGAAGTCATTCTGCAGCAGGATGACTGGAGCCTGACAAATGAAATGATGAAGCGCTTCAAGGATGGACTACCTTGTTAAAATGAAAAGAATGAGAGCACCAAAAGTGTGGTGCTCTTATTTTTTTGAATCTGCTTGAGGAATGACAGCCGAAGTTGCCCGATGCTCTAGACGATGATTTACATGAGCATATCGTGCCGTTACCTTGGGATCTCTTTGACGAAGTGTTTCCTGGACAACGCGCAAATCCTTCGTGGCCTGATACAAATTGGTACCACAGCTATGACGAAAGATGTGGCAGGAATATCCAGAGTGTTTTAAATTGGCTGCTGTAAGTGCCTTGTTCATGATGGAACGAATTCCATTCCGTGTGATGCGTCCAAGGTAATTGCGGTTCGAGGAGGATAGAATAAGCGGGGTAAGCATTCCATCTTTTTTTATGGCATGTTCTTTCGGGATCTCCTCTAGGTATTTTTGTAAAAGTTCAAACGTCTCATCACAGGGATAAATAGGATCCATGCGACCTTTTGAACCTTTGCCGCGAATCATGATCGCCTTGACATCCCAGTTGATATCTTCTACACAGGCGCGGTGGATTTCTACATTTCGAAGTCCTTCAACGCCCATAAGATAAAGAATCAGCATGTTCCGATAGCGCGTAAAAAGATTTTCATCCGAGTCAAATACCTGAACTATTTCATTCATCTGGGCAGGCGTATAAAAGTGGAGTAATGCTTCATTATAGTATACGGTTGGCGCTGTTATATCAAGAGAAGGATTCTCTTCAATAAGGTGCATCTTAAAAGCTGTGGTGTAAAAGGCTCGTACAGCAGCCAGCATGAGCTGAATACTATCCGCCTTGTAATTTTGTGCGACAAGCGATTCGCGATACATACGGATTTGATATTCCGTGAGTGCCAAAGGGTGCCATCCGGATTGGAGGCACCAGCGAATAAATGAAAGAATTTGATTGGTATAATGGCGCAGCGTATCCTCTGAGGGATTTCCCTTGGCTATATATCGTGGCAAGAATTCTTGAAAATGCTCTACAAAGTAATTTGCATCAACATGATCCTGCTGAATTTTTGTAGTTAGCATTTGCATGGGAGGGATTTGTAATGTGTGATTTTGTTGCATGTTATGCAGCTCCTGGTAGGGATCATTCAATAGGAGAATTATATCACAAATGTCCATACAGTTTAAGTTATTTCTTTTAGTGTTGCTAATTCCTATTATCCACACTAAAATGTGGATAAATATAAAGCAGCGGAAAATTCTCTTAACTCAAACTTCCCACATGCAAAATACCCAAAGTTCTTTGAAAACTGCATATCT
>CAMCRT010000023.1 GCA_945877355.1 uncultured Mitsuokella sp.
AGGCGACCTCTTCCACCCCAAGGAAGCGCGCTACCAAACTGCGCTACGTCCCGACAACAAAAAATATTATACAGTATGCTTCCCTATAATGCAAGCATTTTTTCGCAGGAATGTCGCGAAATTTTTGCAAAAGTTCCTTACAGGGCAAAGAGATCCCGAAGCTCCTCCTCCGACAGCTTCGATAGGAAGGTCTCCCCGGGCTGGATCATCTGGTCCACGAGGTTTTTCTTCTTTTCCTGAAGATGGTAGATTTTCTCCTCCACCGTGTTCTTCGTGATGAGCTTCACCACCTGCACATTGTTCTTCTGTCCCAGGCGGTAGACCCGGTCCGTCGCCTGGTCCTCCACGGCCGGGTTCCACCAGGGGTCGAAGTGGATGACCATGTCGGCGCCCGTCAGGTTCAGCCCCGTGCCGCCTGCCTTCAGGGAGATGAGGAAGACGGGAGCGCCGCCGGCATTGAAGGACTTCACGAGGGAGATGCGCTCGAGGGCGGGCGTCGAGCCATCGAGGTAGTAGTGGTCGATGCCCATTTTCTCCAGGCGCTCCGCGATGCGGGCGAGCATGGAGGTGAACTGGGAGAATATGAGGATGCGGTGGCCGCCCTCCACGGCCTCCCCCACCAGCTCCTCCAGCATGTCGAGCTTTCCGGAGCCCCCGTGGTAGTTCTCGAGAAAGAGGGCCGGGTCGCAGGCGATCTGGCGAAGGCGGGTGAGGATGGCGAGAATCCGGATGCGGCCCTCGCCGCCCCCCTGCTCCTTGAGCAAAGCCTGAAATTCCTTCTGGCTCTTGAGGAACCAGGCCTTGTACACCTTGTCTTGCTCCTCCGTCATCTCCCCCAGGAGCTTGCGCTCCACCTTGTCCGGCAGCTCCTTTAGCACGTCCTTTTTCATGCGGCGCAGGATGAAGGGCGCGATGTGGCGGCGAAGATCCTCCGTCGCCTTCTTGTCCTCCGCCCGGACGATGGGCGTCTCAAAGCGCTGCTTGAACTTCGTATGGCCGAAGAGATAGCCCGGCATGAGGAAGTCGAAGATAGACCAGAGCTCTGTGAGGGTATTCTCAATGGGCGTGCCCGTGAGGGCGAAGCAATCGCCCATGGAGAGCTTCTTGACCGCCTTCGCCGCCTGGGTGGCAGGATTCTTGATGTGCTGGGCCTCGTCGAGGAAGACGTACTGGAATTTCCGCTTCGTATACTCCTCGATGTCCCGCCGAAGCATATTGTAGGTGGTGACGAGGATATCGGCCGTCCCGTAGGCCTTCGCGAGGGCCTCCTCCCGCTCGCCCTTCGCCCCGGTGATGGCGACAGCCTTGAGCTCCGGCACGAATTTTTCCGCCTCGTCGAGCCAGTTGTAGAGAAGCGACGTGGGGGCCACCACGAGGGTCGGCGGCTGGTTATCTTTTCTTTGCGAGGCGAGGAAGGCCAGCACCTGCAGCGTCTTGCCGAGGCCCATGTCGTCGGCGAGAATGCCGCCGAGATGATGGGCCGCAAGGGCGCTGAGCCAGCCGATGCCCGTGAGCTGATAGTCGCGGAGGATGGGCATGAGATGGTCGGGGATGTCGATGTCCACATCCTCCGGGTGCCGGATGCCCCGCACGACAGAGCGGAAGCTCTTCGACCGCTGCACCTCGATGGACTCGTCATTTCGCGAAAGCTCATCGAGATAGAGGGCATTGGCAAGGGGCATCTCGAACTTGCCGTCCGTCCCCTTGCCCCGCTTGCCGAGGCCCAGATCGTCGGCAAGGGCCGCGATGCCCGAGAGCTGCTGGGCCGACAGGGGCACGAAGCTCCTGTCCTTCATGCGATGATACCGCTTCTTCTGGCGATAGGATTCCAGGAGGGCAAAGAGCTCCTCCGTGTCGATGCCCTTCGTGTCAAATGTGACCTCCAGAAGGTCGCTGTCATTGACGCTGACGCCTGCCTTGACCTTTGGCATGGGCCGCACGGGCCGCTCCTTGAAGGCCTCCGCGTAGTAGACCTCCACCCAGTCCGGGAAGGCGGGGAGCGCCTCCGTCAGGAAGTCGTAGCTCCCCTCCTCCTCCTTTTGCACGAGGAGGTCGTGATTCTTGCGGAAGCCATAGCGGCGGATGCACTCCACCACGGACGCTTCTCCTGACATATCCCGGACGATATGCTGCCCCTCAGCCTTTGGCCCCTCCGTCTCCATGGGGTTGAACCGCACATCCCCATAGACGAACTCCACCCGGATGGCGATGCCATCCCGATAGTAGTCGATGTAGAGCTCCGCCGTAAGGGGCGCCACAAGGAACCGCTCGTAGAAGGAGGGAGCCACCTCCACATCGGCGATGCGCTCCAGCCGCGGCAGCACATCCCCGAAGAATCGGGCCATGTCCGCCTCGCTGATGGTGATGCGGTTTGACGAGAATATGGCATTGGCCGCGAGGCCCACATCGGCCGCCCTCCTCTTGTCCAGCCGATAGTAGGCCCCCGACTGATACACGACAGAGTAGTCATCGGAGAGCGGGTAGAAATCCCCAATGTCGTAGCGGATGGTCGCCCCCTTTTTCTCCTCCCGGACCTTGATCGAAAACTGCGGAAGCCCCTCCGCCCGGTAAAGCGTCATGGGCTCGCTGCCATTCATGACGGTCTCAATGCCCCCGTCCCCCATGATGTCGAGGAATCGTGTGAAATCCGCATTCGTCAGGAAGAAGGTCTTCCCCCGCACCCGGACGCCCGACGCATCGTAGCGGGCCGCGACGGAGCGCAGCAGCAGCCCCTCATCCCGCATGGATTCCTCTATGAGCCCCCACAGGGCTTTCGACCGCTCATCTGCCCACTCTACATGGACTGTCTCCAGGTGACGGCTTTTGCCCAGGGGCCAGGGATCCCCCCGCCGCAGGGCATAGTAGAAATCCCGGATATTCTTCAGGACAAAGAGCTTGTCCTCCCCGATGCGGAACTCCAGCCAGGCGCGGATATCGCCGTAGTAATCCTCGACACAGAGCCGCGGCACGAGCTGGGGATGGGAGGGGGCCGCGAGGGTCTCGTGCCGATCATTTCGCGCAAAGAGCTCAAACATCCGCCTGCCGGACTCGTCCGTCACGGCCTCCTTCGAGGCCTTTGCCTGCTTTTGTCGCTCATAGTCCTTTGCCATCGACCGCAGCCAATTATAGGAGGTGGGGGCCTCTTCCTCCTCCTGCTCCGCCTGGATCTCCTTGAGCACCGCCACCACATGCTTGCAGGCGCCGAGATACTTCGCCGCCGCTGGGCAGCTGCACTCATACCGGCTGATGGATTTCCCCTTGCGGGAAAGCTTTACATAGACATCGTAGGAGGCCGTGTGATCCGGATTTGTGACAGTGGCCTCATATTCCCTCGAGCCCAGCTCTGTCTCCTCCATATCCGTCACGAGCCCCTTTTCATAGTAGGCGACCCCCCGCGAATAGGACGTGTCCGACGCAACGGCTGATTTTATCTGCATTTCCTTCAGCAAGACGACTCCTCCTCCGAGCTTGCCCGGGCAATTTCTCTATGGTATGATGAACATATACGTATCTTTATAGTTTATCAAAGAAACAACACTCTGCCAACCTTTTTGGCGATTTTCCGAGGACATATTTATGTATCTTCCGGCTCTTTCTTCTGGCGCCCATATCCTCATCGTGCGCCTCAGCGCCATCGGCGACGTCGTGCAGTCCACGACGCTCGCCAAGAATATAAAACGGCTCCGCCCCGACTGCCATATCACCTGGCTCGTGAGCCCGCCAGCGGCCCAGCTCCTGGAGGAAAATCCCTATATCGACCGGCTCCTCGTCTGGGATCGTCACCCCTTTGACGAGGCGAGCGCCCACGGTCGTATCTTCTCCATGCTCTCCCTGCTGCGGGAGGCCCGCGCGCTCCTCCACCAATACGACTACGACATCGCCCTCGATATCCAGTGCCTCTTCCTGACGGGCCTCCTCACCCGCCTGAGCGGCGCGAAGCGCTGCATCGGCATCCACGAGCGCCACGAGGGCAACCACTTCTTCATGACGACCGTCGCCCCGGCCATCGACGACCCCCACAAGGTCCGCCGCTACATGACAGCCCTGCTGCCCCTCGACTTCGACTGGAGGGATTTCCGCCCGGGGACCACCATCACCCTGCGGGAGGAGGAGCAACAGTGGGCACGGGATTTCCTGCAGGAGCAGGGCCTCTCTTCGGGAGATGCCTCCCGCCCCCTGCTACTCGTCGCCCTTCGCACCACCTGGGAGGACAAGCACCCAGCCCCCGAGGTCTTTGCCGAGGCCCTTGCCCCCCTCGAGGAGCGCGTCCAGATTGTCTTTATCGGGGCCAAGGACGACAGCCCCGCCATCGAGACCTGCCGCAAGCTGCTTCCCCAGAAGACCTATAGCCTGGCAGGCAAGCTCACGCTTCGGGAGCTCGCCGCCCTCATGGGAGAGGCGACGCTCCTCCTCTGCTGCGACTCGGGTCCCCTCTACATCGCCGAAGCCGTCGGCCTCCCGACCCTCTCCCTTTGGGGCCCGACACATCCCACTATCTATGGGCCGCTGACAGCGGGCCACCATTTCCTCCTCACCACGAACGCCTGCGCTGCCTGCTGCAAGACAAAATGCCGTCTGGGGACAAATGCCTGCATGAAAGCAATAGAGCCCCAGCGTATCACTGAGGCTCTAGGCGAGTGTCTCCAGACGGCCGCACACGAATCCTAGCGGAGCACTCCCTGCCCATCAAAGACAGGGACAAAGCTCGCGTCCGCCGCGCTCCCCTCCTGCACATAGCAGCGGGTAAAGCCCAGAGAGCGGGCATGATCCACCACGGATTCATACTCGAAGGTGGTCAGGCGCCGATTCAGCCCCCGCATGGCTTTGGCCCGGTGCATCGGCGTGTATTGATTCATGAGGGAGAGCTGCACCCTGTCGCCGCAGTTCTCCCAGATCCAGTCCAGGATGCGCATGCTCTCGTGGCGATGGCCCGGCAGCACGAGATGGCGGATGATCACGCCCCGCTGCAGCTGCCCCTCCCCATCGAAGGAGATGGACCCCACGAGCTCCAGCATCTTTTGGATGGCCTTCGTCGCGATTTCAAAATAATTCGGCGCCCCCGATAGCGAGCGGGCGCTTTTTTCGTCTCTATATTTCAGATCCGGCAGAAAGATGTCCACGTGGCCCCGCAGGCTCTCCAAGGTCTCTATCGACTCGTAGCCGCTCGTATTCCAAGCGACAGGGAGCGTAAGTCCCCGAGCCTTTGCCAGCTTCAGGGCGCGAAGGATCCAGGGCGCCCACACGGTCGGCGTCACGAGATCGAGGACGGCCGCCCCCCGCGCCTGCTGCTCCAGGAAAATCTCCGCCAGCCGCTCCACCGACACATCCACGCCGTTTCCGCCCTCGGAAATCTCATGGTTCTGGCAGAAGCAGCAGCGCAGATTGCAGTGGGAGAAAAAGACTGTCCCAGCTCCACGCCCATCGGCGCCGATAAGGCAGGGCTCCTCCCACTTGTGGAGGGAGACGAGTGCGACCCGAGGCATCGCCCCGGCCCCGCAAAAGCCTCTCTCTCCCTTTTCCCGATCCACCCGGCAATTTCGCGGGCAAATCCTGCAATAGGTTTCCATAGAGACGCGACCTCCCTCCTTCCTTTCTGCTAAATTTTCCATCAGCGACCCTTTTCCTCGAGAATCGCCTCGTCGAGGATGGGCCCATACTTCGGCCGCCACCAGGAGATGCTGCGCACCGCATTGATGTAGTCCTGCATGGCCTGGTCGTCGATGACAGGGGGCTCGCCCCCCTCCAGGCCCTCGGGGACAAAGGGCGCGGTGTCCGCCTTGCCGATGGCGTCGCGGGTGATCCAGAAGCCATAGTTCACGCCCCGGTCATTCCCCCTCATGAGGCTCCTGCCCACCGATTCATACTGGAAGCCCTGGGGCGCGATGAGCTCGATAAGCGTCGGCACAATGTCGATCTGGCTGCCGGCACTCGTCTGCGGGAGGATTCCCTTGTGGATGCCCGCCCCCGTCAGGATGAAGGGGATGCCGTATCGCTCGTAGGTATTTGGCTGCTTTTCGATATGGTAGCGATCCGCATGGTCCCCCACGATGAGGATAATGCTCTCTGGGAACCGCTCCTTCACCTGCCGCACGAAGCGGCTAAGCTCCCGCTGGGCATACCAATAGTGGCCCAGCTCCCGCAGAAGCTCCTCGTCGCCCTGGTGCTCCTTTGGAAGTGCCTGCCGTACTGCCTCTTTGTCAAAGCCCTTTGCCTCCACATCCACATCGTAGGGCGAGTGATTCGACGCGGAGAGCAGCACATTGAAGCTGGGCTTGCTGTCATCGATGCGGGAGCGCACCTGGTCGAAGAACACCTCGTCCTCCGCGCCCCAGACACTCCCCGGCACATCGCCGAAGTCCCCGCGACTAATGAAGTGGTCAAAGCCCTGGGCCTTCGTGAAGGCGCCGACCCGCTCCCAGGTGGCAGGCCCGGCGTAGAAGAAGCTCGTGTCATAGCCCAAGCGATGGAAGGCCGGAGCCGCCGCCGTGGGGTATGACGCCTCAAAGGACTCAGGCATGGTGGTGAGATAGAGGTTCGCATCCGCAAACCCCGTCACCACCCCCGTCACCGCCGATACCGTGCTGGCCCCATTGGGGAGGAACGTGGGGCAGTAGTCCGTGTCCTCCTCCGCCAGCAGCGCCCGCAGATCCTCCGCGATGGGGATATCCCTGTATTTCTCGAGGAGGGGCCAGTTCGCCAGGCTCTCGGACAGGATGACGAATACATGCTTTGGCCGCTCGATGGAGGCCCCCTCCGCTGTCTTTGTCAGGTAGTCATCGAGATTATTCGAGTTCGGTGCCCGGTGGGCGAGCTGCGCCGCCAGCAGGCGGATGTCCTCCGTGGTGAAGTCCAGCCCGTTGCAGGCCAGCATCCGCCGGTTCAGCTCACTCGCCCGCCATATGGCCTGGGGATAGTCCAGGATGGCCTCGTTCAGCAGCTCATCCCGCGTCACGCCGGCATTTTCCCAGTCCACCGCCGTCTGCCAGTCGAGGCTGCCGCCAAAGATGGAGAGGCGCACCACGAGATAGCATAGCCCGAGGAGAGCCCCGTGACCAAGAAGGCGCAAGGACCGCCGCAGCTGAGGGCGAAATCGCTCCAGCACACGCGTGGCCCAGTCCTCCCCGAAGAAATGCGCCAAGGGGCAGGGCGCATCGTGGAGAGCCCGCAAAAAATACCAGAGCACAGCCGTCAGCACCGCCGCTCCCAATAGCCGAAGGGGCAGATTGTACTGCTGCACCATGGTGAAGAACAGGGCCGTGAGATCGTCATTCATGCCCGTGAAGAGCATCTGGTTGAAATTCGCATGGAACTGGCGATAAAAGGGAAAGCTCGCCACAAACAGGATGGAAAGCCCCAGAAGAAGCGGCCCATTGAGCAGTAGAAGCACACGCCTCGCCAGCTTTGGCGAAAAAAAGCGCAGGAAAAGGGCGGGAAGGAAGCTCACGAGCGTCAGCGCCCCCGCCGTCTGCATGCTAAGCCGCGCCCCCCGCCACAGGGCCGTGAGGATATCCCCTGCCCCCGTCTGGGGACCGAGATAGGAATGGAGCCCACCGAGAAAAGCCGCACGAAAAAGACAAAGGACTGCGAGGTAAAAGAAAAATACCTTCAGTCCTTTGATAAGTCCGATGCGAAGCGATTCCCAGAGGGAAAGTCGCCCTGCCCTCATGGGAGAATGATTTCCACGCCGTAGGAATCGGCTGCCGCCCGCACATCTGCCGGGGGCTCCGAGTCCGTGATGAGGCCCGAGAGGGTGTCCAGGGTCGTGTAGTTGTAGTTGCCGTCCGTAGAGAGCTTCCGCGCCTCAGCCACGACATAGGCCTTCTTGCTATGGCGAATGATGGAGGCCTTGTTGATGCCGTCATCGATATCGTAGGTGGAGACGCTGTTCTCCTTCACATCGACGCCCACGGCACCGACGAAGGCCACGTCCGGCTTCAGACGGGAGATGAAGTCCAGCGTCATGCCGCCCCAGAAGCCGTCCCGGCTCTTGTTGATCTTGCCGCCGGCAAAGACCACGCGGATCTTCGGATTGCGGGCGAGCACCACGAGGATGTCGATCATGTTCGTCACCACCGTGACATCCATCTCCATCTTCACCAGGAGCTCCGCGATGGCCAGATTCGACGTAGAGATATCGAGGAAGACCATATCCCGGTCATGGATGAGCTTCACAGCCGCCCGTGCGATATGCTGCTTCGCCTCCACGTCCGTCGTGCGATGCTTGCTGACCTCGATCATGTGGCTGTTTTCCCGGATGCGGACCGCGCCGCCGTAGGTGCGCTTGAGCTTGCCCTTTTTCTCCAGGGCCCCCAGGTCCTTCCGGATGCAGTCCTCCGTCACCCGGAACTGCTGGCTCAGATCCCGCACCCGGACCTTCCCGTCCCGCGCAAGCATCTGCAAAATGATTTCCTGACGTTCTTCCAAAAACATGCCATAGCCTCCTATTGTCACATTTTCCCATATTATTGTTTTTTCTGTTTCATCCTGTTACCTAAAATTTTACAAGAATAAGGAAGAAAAATCAAGACTTTGCCGCGAAGAAATAGGAAAGGAGATAAAATTTCTCTCATTTCCCGTCCCGCAACCCCTGCAGAATCCACTGATTATACCGCTCATACACATTCCGCAGCTTGCGAATATCCTCCCCATAGAGCTGCGTTAAAAGGAAGAAGAGTACGCCGATAAATTCATCCGACCGCATCTGCAGCCTGCGGGAAAATTCCTTCTCGTCGATGTTCAGGACATTGTGGGCCACCTCGTTGCGCATGCTGATGACCGGATCAAGTCGGTCCAGGGCTTCCAGCACCTTCTGATGCTACTCCGCGTCCCTTGCCTTTCCCGGCCGCGCTGCAAAGCGGCAGATCTCGATGAGGATGCGGGCCGATAGATCGCTATCCCGAAATCCATCCGGAAATGCCCTATTCATATGGTCGAGGAGACCCGGCAGCTTTTGGCGCACGAGATTGCAGCGGATTCTCCACTGGCGTGCGCTCTTCTTCTCCACCATGGCCTCCAGGGGGATGTCCGTCCTCTCCCGCACATACTCCCGCAGCAGCTCATAGAGGAAGGGAAGGCTCTGTACCAGCACATGCATGAGATTGCCCGTCTTCTGCTCCAGCTGGATGGAGAGAAAATACTCCACCAGCTCCTCCTGCCGCCGACCATAGGGGAAAAGGCGCACGCCCTGGCAGGTCGTGAGGATCTCCTTTGTCTTCTTGCTCTGGAGCCTCGACCGATAGGAGGCATGGCGCAGGATTTTCTTCACCGCCTCGGGCACATCCGCGTTCCCGACGGCGATCGTATAGGCGGCGCCGTATTCATAGCGGGAGACGAGGGCCTCAATACGGGCGCATAGCTCATGATACCGGAAGGCCCGAAGGGGCGGCTCCTCGCAGCGGTTCTCCGCCCCCTCCTCATCGTCGAGATTTGTCTCCAGCATGGTATCAAGATCCGGATGCTCCTCCCCCTGCCCATTGGCATTCGATCCGCGGGAGGGCGTCACCACCTGGATGGGCCGCGTCCAGGGCTCCTGGGCCGCCAGGATCGCCACGGCCGTCGTCATCTGCGGCGTCCCCGACGTGATGTTCATGAGGATCTCCGCCTCGGGGAATCTCTCATGGAGCCCGTAGACCGCCTGGGGGATGGTGTGCAGGAAGCTCTCATAGTGATGGGCATCCACGATTTCGCTGAAGATGCACTCGACGGGAGTATCTGGAGCCAGCCGCTGGATTGGGCGGGTGTAGAGCCCCTCCGCCTTTTCCTTGTCCCCCATCTCCTTCGTGAGAAAGAGGACGACCCGCGCCGGCTTGTAGTGGCGGATGATGTGGAGGCAAGGGCCGTCGTACATCTTCCGAATGGGGTCCGTCGCCCCGATGGGCGAGAAAAGTATCGTCTCACGCTTCTCCTGCAACAGGCTCTCTCCTCTCCTGAAATGCGATATGCACCGCCCCCATGCCGAGGGCCGTCTTGATGCCGATGCCGATATAGGGCGCAAAGGAAATGAGCAGCCCCAGGATGCGCCGTACCGCGTCCGTCCCATGGAAGCGCAGATGGGCGCTCCCGGCAAAGCACGTGATGCGCACCCCCTCCACGGAAAAGACAGCCGAATGCATATTGTAGCGCGAAAGCTGAGCAGAGCTTGCCAGCTTCTCCGTGATATTCTCCTCCTCCAGACGGATGGAGGGGCATAGCGCGTTCCACCGCAGGAGGAGGCTCTGGAAAATCAGCAACGTATCCGGGAAGATCACATAGCTTCCCGCCCGCTTGAAGCTCGTGGGCGTGTCAAAGAAAACCTGCGCACCCCGGGGGGCGTCCGCCGCCCCGAAGGCCTGGTCCGCCAGCGCCTCAAAGCTCGTCTCTGCGGCGAGCACCGGCTTCCCGAGCTCCAAAATGCTATCCTTTTGGCGAAGCTCCAGCGAAAGGCCGGCGGGCAGTGCCTCCCGGAAAGCCTCCGTAACCCTATCGTCGCAGGAGGTAATCTGCCAAAGGGCCTCTCCCCGCTCCCGATCAAAGAAAATGCTCTGCCGGTAGGGCCGCACCGACGCCCCGTGGAGCTGCTCCGCCAGCTCTGGCGGTATGCGCTCCATCAGAGCCCCGTGGAGCACGGACCCCATGGAAGGGTGGATATGGGCCCCATCGGACAGAGCCACGGGGATCTCAATGAGGCGGATCATCGGCACACCTCATTGATGCGGCAGAGCCCCATAATCCACGCTTCTACATCATGCCTTGCCAATTTCAATGTACGCGGAGATAGCCGTATATCCTTCTCCAAATGATGATCCCCTGAAAACTGCGTGTTTAGATATTTGGCGGTAAATTCTCTTGCTTCCTCCTCATCTGGTGCAAGTGCATACACAAGCGTTTTTGATAAAAAACCCGTTCCACCGCCAAGTATGATATCAGCCTCCTCTGCTTCATCAAAAAGGTCCCGGTATGCATCTCCAAACACCTTTTCCCGAAGCCTGATGGATTCTTGCGTATAGGCATGCATTTTCTCCCATATTTGCTCCATTGATGTAAGGCCTATCTTTTTCAAAATAGAAAAATCCGCTGTAATACTGAATCGCAACCGACTATCGGCTGGAATGCATTCCCGGAAAAGGGGAAGATCATTCGACACTCTTTCTCCACCTCTAGGAGGCAATGCATCATGTCCACGAATAACGACAGTATCGTATTTCCCTGCAGGAGCATCGCTCACGGAAAGACCACGCAAAACACTATTGACTGCATCGCTTTGTTTCTCTGATACCCCCAGTACGTGAAGAATATTTGTCTCAATCTCCTTTGTGACAAATCCCAGCTTATCTGCTACATGTTTATTTCGTGCATGATATTCTAAAGTTTCCTTGAGCTTCGACCATTCCTTATGAAAAGAATCTTTTTGATTGACAATCACGCTCCATAGAATGCCCGTCCGCAATGCTCCCTTTATAGAGGAGCCTGGTATATATGGGCGCCCATCCGCCAATGCAACCGCCATAGCTATCTCGTTCAGCGATTTTTTTTTGTTGCCACTCGATGCTGCACCATATCGACGCGAATCATTTCTTCCAGACAAGCCTGCAGCATCCCTTCCATCAACCATAGCTCGTCGCATTGCCAGTCTCTCTACCTCAGAAAATGAGATTCGATGATCCAGCATCCATTGCATGATGGATTTTTGTTTTGGTCTGCTGTCTCTCTGCCGCTCGGCATCACCAATGACATAGCCGGCGAAATCATCCATCAGCCTCTTCTTCTCCAAAAACCAAATCCATTTCGATTCATTCAGAAACAGAACAGGCTTTAACGAAGATGACTGCGAAGCTCCTCTTCCATTGGAATTTCTTCCATACGATCCATTCGTGGGAGATTTTCGCCAGTCATAAACATATTCAAAAGGTTTTCGCTTTTCGCCGCTACCGATATGGACCGGGCCGATGGTTTCGATTTCGTATTCCTTGCGAATAAGCTCCATATCCTCACCCCGTGATTCCTACATAGAGACCGAGCCCCGCCCGGAGGATATCGTGCCCCTCCGACGAGCCGAGCACGGCGATGCGCCCCGGGATCCGCTCCCGGAAGCAGGACCCCGCCGCGAGAAGCGCGACGCTGTTCTTCTTCGCCCCGTAGGGCGCGTCCGTCACGAAGCCCCCTGCCCGGGTGAGGGCGTAGGAGCCCCGCCGCACCGCCTCGATATCCGAGGGCTCCGGCAGCACAGAGGATATCGCCATCTGATAGGGCGCCTCTCGATCCTGGAGCATCGCCAGGAGCGCCACATCGTCCTCGCTATATACGACCGTCCCATCCAGCTCGAGAGGATCGTCCGCCAAGGAAAACTTCCCCAGCCCCGCGCTGCGCTTCCCGCCGATGCCCGAGACGCCCGCATAGCGGAGAATCCCCGCCAGGAAGTCGGCCATGTCCGCGTCGCCCCTTGCCACGAGATAGAGGCCGGAGGTCTCGGCAAAGGAAAAGCTCCCCACGAAGTAGGGCAGCGGCTCCTCCCCCCGGCAATTCACATGCTGCGTGAGGGCGCTCTCGCCGAAGTCGTTTGTCTCCACGAAGGCCGCCCCAGACCGCATCGCCTGGAAGTATTCCTTCATGCGGGAGGCGCGGATATAGGCGAGCTTCTTCTGCTTCTTTCGCGCCGTCGCGTGCTGGCAGGTGGCCTCATAGGATTCGCTTTTCTCCTGGGGCGCGACGCGCAGCAGAGGCCGCGGAATGTAAAACGCCCCCTCCGCCTCGTCCCAGGGCAGGGGCGCAGAGAGCACGAGGCTCCTATCCTGGAGTGCCGCCAGGAATCTCGCGAGCGCCGCCTCCTCCCCCGCTGCTGCCAGCTCGGCGCAGAGGGCAGAAATCATCGTATCGGAGGAGGGGGCAAGAGCCGTGCCGTCCAGG
The DNA here is from genome assembly GCA_945877355.1 of uncultured Mitsuokella sp. Taxonomy (GTDB): domain Bacteria; phylum Bacillota; class Negativicutes; order Selenomonadales; family Selenomonadaceae; genus AWVT01. The sequence continues at coordinate 12,883 of CAMCRT010000023.1, forward strand.
CGGTTGCCCGTCGTGAGGCTGCCGAAGCGGACCGGCGTATCAAAGTGTAGCGGAAAGAGATGATAGCCCATCAGAGGCCGCCTTTCTCCAGAGGACGGGTGAGGATCTCCACTGTCTTTTCCTCCAGCGCCGCATCCTGCGCCTCCGTCACGGTGAAGTGCTCCGCCGTGAAGTCCCGGAGGGACACGCGCCCGTAGCCGCGGGAGCCATGGCCGCCGAGGTAGTCCATCTGGAGGAGCGCGATGCCCTTGGCGAGGGTATCGATATCCGCGAAGAGCTCCTCCTCGCTCTCGATGTTGTAGACGAGGCGGAAGGCGAACTCCGTCCCCGCCGGCACCCGCTCGATCTGGCGCGGATTCGCGCTGGCCGTCACCCGGTCGATGCCGTTTTCCCACTTGACCTCGCCGATATACGTGTCGAGCTCCAGCCCCTCCATGCGCCGGCGGGAGTCCTCCGTCATGCGCAGGTCGAAGAACTGGAGGCGCGAGGGCCTGCCACCCCCAGAGCCCTTCGCCGCGCTGCCAAAGAGCCGGGCGATTTCCTCCGGGTCATTCTCGATTTTCTGCAGCACGTAGGTCGTCGCAAAGCTGCGCGCCAGGAGCGTGCGGATCTTCCCCTTCAGGGAGCTGCCGGGGATGATGGGCTCATGGGTCAGCGGGTCCCGGACAAAGGGGCTATCGACGGCGCCGATGGGCGCGAACTCCGAAGACCCTCCGATATGCATGCCGCTCTCCACCCGCAGCACGGCGCGAATGTCAATTTTTCCTGTGAGCTGATTCATCACTTTTCCCTCCCGCCACGGAATCGATGATAGGCGATCAATGCCTCGATAAAGTGAGCAAAATATTCATAACGTTTCCGGCTCGTGCCAATGGAATCAATGCGACGCACAAGCTCAGCCTTTTCTACAAAGTCGTGGACAGCCCCCTTACGTCCCGCTTGATACGCAATCTTGACCTTCAAATAGCGAATCTGAGCTGCAAGCTCCTCTGGAATTTCCCGCGCTTCGCTATGCCTCATGAAGTAGACATTCACCTTGTTTGTCACCATATTGACTGCCGTCAGAAATTTTCTTATCTGGCTCGTCGTAAAGGTTATCGTATCCTCTCCATTTCTGTCTTTTACGACAAACAACTGGATGACACGATCCGCCTCTGCTGCGATATCGGGTATCTTCTTCTCTGCCACGCTATTCATCCCGCTTTCTCCTCCTTCTCACGCAAGCCGTATATCAAGAGCTCCACCGCCGTCAAGAGCTCCCTGCGATCCTTTGCCGAGCGATACCAGGTGTAGAATCGCTCCCGCACCTCCCGGTAGGCCTTTTTCTGGGGCTCCGGGGCCTTCTTGTCCGGCTCGAGCCGCGCCAGCACATAGGCAAACCGCGCCAGCTGCATGGGCCCCTCCTTTGCCAGGAGGCGCAGCATCCGGTAGAGAGCACTCTTGCCGAGGCGCAGGCGCCCCTCCCCCTGGAGCCTCTCGATGCCCTCCAGCTGGAAGTGAGAGAGCAGGAAATCGAGCTTCTCCCCGCAGACCCCATCGATGAAGTCCGGCCAGGAATACGCCTCCACCCGGGAGGCCTCCGGCGACGTGCCGAAGAGCGCGACGCCATTCTTGCCGGGGATCGCCTTCGCCGCGTCCTCCAGCTCCCCTGTCTTTCGCGCCATGTCCGCGACCGGGTGGGTCGCGCGGAACATGCCGACCCCCGCCGAGAAGTGGAGCGCCCCGCCCGTAAACCGGGCAAAGGCGCGATAGAGATCCACGGCAAGCTCCAGGATCTCATCCCAGGCCCCCACGAGAAAGAGATCGTCGCCGCCCGAGTAGATGATGTGGACGCGCCGCGCCCCCTTTTCCGTGCCAAAGAGAGAGAAGGGCTGCTCCTCCTGGTCGCCGATCCCATTGACCTCCCCCGCGCATATCCCATTGATATACCGCTTGAAGAAAAGGGAAAGCTGCCGCGATAGGGTCGCCGTCCGGGAGAGGGTCGCCATCTCCTGGGAAAACCCCGCGAGAAATGCCGCCCCGAGATTATCCACATCGGCGCGCAACACCCCCAGGCGGGAGATGCCCCGCCCCGGTGCCAGCCCCGAGGCCCCTGCCGCCAGCTCGGAGAGCTCCAGGAGGCCGCCCTTTTCCGCCCGCGCGGCGTAGTCCCCCACCCAGATATGGGTCGCCAGCGCCTCGCCGGTGAGGTCCCGATTCTTCACATACATCCGCCGGAGATGCTCCGCCCTCTGCTCCGCGGATTTCTTGCTCTCCACCGTGAGGTACGCCTCTCCCTCCGCGAGGGACGGCAGCGAGAGTGCTCCCTCCTCCGCCTGATTCAGCACGCAGAGGATATCCTTTTCCACGAGGCGCGAGCCGAGGGCCTCCAGGCCGAGGCACATGGGACAGACATCGCGCCCGTCCTCCTCCACCAGCTCCCTCGTCGATGTGTGGCAGACGGCGCACTCCCGGTCCCCCTCCCGGGTCCTGTTGCAGTCGCTCTCCGGATCAAAGAGCCGGGCGAGCTGTGCCTCGGAGTAGCGGCGAAGCTTCTCCTCACCCAGCGCCTCCCCCACCCGGTGGAAGGCCCCCCGGATCCCCGTCCCCTCCGCCAGGAACTCCTGCGCCCGGCAGGGCGTCCAGGCCAGTGCCAGATAGAGACGGCTGGCGAAGTTCTCCAGCATCCAGTCATTGATGCGCTCCCGCGCCTCCGCGAGGATGCGCCGGGCCTCCTCCGTATTCGGCAGCAGCATGTAGAAGTGGCCGCCGCCCGTGTAGAGGAGGGATGCCCGGGAGAGGCCGAGCCTCGAGAGGATCTCGTCGGCGATATGCTCCAGGAGGATCTCCATATAGGCCGACCGCCCCCGCAGGCTCCGCGCCGCATGACGGGACGGGATCGTATAGAGGAAGGACTGGATGCCCGAGAGATCCCCCGACGCCAGGAGGAACATATCCGTCTCCCTGAACTCCTTCGCCCTCGCCCCCAGGGTCGCAGAGCGGTAGTCCGTGATGCCCTTCTCCGCGTAGTAGCGCACCATCGCCGCCGCGAAGGCCGCCGTGAGCTTTAGATGGTCATAGAGGGAGATGTCCGCCGCCTCCGCCGTGGCGGTGCTGGAGGGCACGTAGGAGAGCGCCGCCTCCAGCACCCGCAGGAGATCCCCCATGCCCATGGAGAAGGGCGAGCACTGGCGGAAATTCGTCTCGACGATATCCAATAGATCCTGATAGGTCGCCTGGGTCGTGCTCACCCGGGAGGATTCTACGGGATAGAGGAGGGCACTCTCCTCCCGCAGGGGCCGCAGGTAAAAGGACTGGTTCCGCCGCGTCCCGCCGAAGACATTGAAGACACTCGAAAGAGGGAGCTTGCTGGAAAAGCCCCCTTCTGCTCCCTCGATGGCCCGGCGATCGCTGCCCGCCGCCAGATTGTCCGCCTCGTAGACGATGTAGCTCATATCGTCCGCCGCCGGCGAGAGACTCTTTAGATCCGCCCCATGGTGGTGGCCGACGGCCCGCAGGATATCCTTATGCTCCCCCGCAACGAAGGTCTCCAAGAATGAGACGCCCACCGCCGAGTGGGTCCGCCGCTCCGGACGCGCCCGGAGGACGAGCTTTCCGATATCATGCAGGAGCGCCGCCCGCTCGACCCGTGCGTAAAATTCCTCCACGTACCTCTCCCCTTCCCTGGTATCTCCTAAAAAATGATGACTTCTTCCACATGCTTGTCTCCGACGCCCCAGGAGCGCACCATCGTGTGGTTCGCCAGGAGATAGACCCGCAGAGAGTCGTGCTCCTGGTCGATGAGCGCACTGGCCTCCTGTACGAGCTTTTCATACTTCTTCTTTGTGAGAAAGGCTTCAAAGGCCGACTTCTGCACCCGCACGCCGTAGCTCTCCAGGCACTTCACCATCTGATTGCGCCGCTTGTTCTCGATGATGTCGTAGATGGCAAGGACGATATAGCGCCGCTCGCCAGCAGCGACAAACTCCATTTCCTCGTACTCCATACTGCCACCTCACCGCAGAAATATGGGCTCGTAGAGCTCCGCATTCTCCGCCATGAGCGCCTCAGCGTACTTGCCCGCCTGATAGGCGAGGCTCTGGCGATAGGAGCGCTTTCCCTCGATGTATTTATTCTGCGTCCGAAGCTTCTTCTCATAGGCCCGGAGGAAGATCGCCCGCCCGTCCCGGGTGAGATAGATGCCTGGCTCCCCGTCCTCCCGGGGCGTGAAGTGCTCCAGCTTGATCTCATGGTGATTCACGAGGGAGAGCACCATGGAATCGATGAGCACCGAACGCCACTCCTCCATCAGGTCGGAGGCGAGGGCAGGGTGGCGGTTCTTCAGCGCATGGAGGAAGCCGAAGTAAGGGGAAAGCCCCTCATTGGCCACCGCCGTGTAGATCTCATACATGAGAAGCGTATAGCCGAAGCTCAGCATCGCATTGAAGGCGTCAAGGGGTGGCTGGCGGCTGCGCCCCGGAAAGGAAAACTCCGGCGGCACCATCTTCGCCAACGCCTGGAAATAGATTCGGGCCATGATGCCCTCGTAGCCCATGATCTGCTCGCTCGTCTCCGACTGGAAGATGTGCTTTCGGAGGGCCAGGATTTGGCGCACGGCATCCTTGAGATCCTCCCGCTCGTCATAGCGACGATGGCGGCGAATGACCGTGAGCTGGTTGTGGACCTTGCCGGCGATACACTTCTTCGCCAGGGCCAGAGAAAAGGGCGACTGGCGGGCGAGGACCTGCTTCTCCTGCCGGAATACATGGACGTGACGCGTGGATTCCAGCCGTCCGAAGAAGGCTCCCGTATGGGAGAGCCACGTCACAGGGATCCCAAGCCGCAGGAACTCCGTCATGGCCTGGGAGGACACCTGCACCGAATCCACCAGGACAAGCCCCTCGAGGACTTCCTCGGGGATCTCCATGACGGTCTCATTATTGCGCCCCACGACAAAATTGCCGCCCCGCTTCTTGATATAGGCACCGTCCTCCGTGATATAGACAAAACTCATAAGCCATCACCTCAAAAAATGAAACTATGCTTCGAGTATTTCTTCATTATCTTCCAGCTACGGCACAAAAGCACCTTTCCCCTTATGTTCTCTATCAAGGTGCTTGCTTCCTGCCTAGGCAGTTAGATTATTTATGATTTTCTTATGATTCCGTCCCCTGTCGGGGATTTTTTTTGATGTCAGCGAGAAGCACGAGCGCAAGGACCCCGACCTCATGACACTTCCGTCCCCTATCGGGGATTTTTTTTGATGTCCAGGATAGACGACTCTCTATCGGGGCGAAAGCGATTTACGTTTCCGTCCCCTATCGGGGATTTTTTTTGATGTCGCCCTCAATCAGAATGCAAAGGCCGTAGACATCTTCGTTTCCGTCCCCTATCGGGGATTTTTTTTGATGTCTCGTTTATGACAGTTGTCAATCAAGTGATTGTTGGTTTGTTTCCGTCCCCTATCGGGGATTTTTTTTGATGTCCTTCATGATACGTACTATTCAAATGTTATCATCCCGTTTCCGTCCCCTATCGGGGATTTTTTTTGATGTCCGTCCACTGATTCAGATGAACAGTTAATTGAATTAGATGTTTCCGTCCCCTATCGGGGATTTTTTTTGATGTCGAAATGGTTGTTGTGATAGATAACAAGCTAATTCACGTGTTTCCGTCCCCTATCGGGGATTTTTTTTGATGTCATTTTGAATCTGATTGGCTCCAACAAATTTTCGGTTCGTTTCCGTCCCCTATCGGGGATTTTTTTTGATGTCCCTGCCCGCTGTGTTCCTTGTGCCGCAACGGGTCTTTTATGGGTTTGCGGGGCGCAGGTGATTTTCAGGCATCTCGCGTGCCGATCCTCTTGGGAAATCCCCGCCAGACCTTGTGGCAGCTGGCGCGGGGCGGATTTCCCCTTTGGACGGCAAATTGCAGCCGATTGCGCAATTATCCGAAATGCTTCTTTTTCACGCCTCTGCTACTACAATACCATATCCGCCCCTTCCCCCGCAAGGAAAACTTAGTATTCCCTGATAGGATTACAGGGCAGCCCCCGTGCCCCTTTGCTCCAGCGCGAGCTCGTCCACCAGATACGCATCGCTCCTGCAGTGCATATCCGACACCCCCTCGCGCATGAGCTGATACGTCTCCCCCCCCGTCGAAATTTCTTGCGGTTCCCGTTCTTTCTGCGATATAATGAAACGAATCCAAGGAAAGTGAGGGACGTGATGGACGCTTATCGGACGCTTTCCGCCTCGGGGGGCGAGGCGGTGGCTCTCTATGAGATACAGAAATCAAAATTCATCGCCCACGCCGTCCATGTGGAGACGGAGGAGGCGGCGCGGGACTTTATCCTCGCCATGAAGAAGAAATACTACGATGCCCGCCACAACTGCTCCGCCTATATCCTGGGGGAGCGGGCGGACAAGGCAAAGTCGAATGATGACGGGGAGCCCGGCGGCACGGCGGGGAATCCCATCCTGGAGGCCCTGAAGAAGCGGGGCGTGACGGACGCCTGCGTCGTCGTCACCCGGTACTTCGGCGGCATAAAGCTGGGGGCGGGTGGCCTCATTCGCGCCTATGGCCATACGGCAGGTCTCGGCATCGAGGCGGCGGGGATCCTCGAGATGCGCCCCTTCGTCCCCGTCGATATGGCTGTAGCCTACGACCAGCTCGCGCCCCTCGAGCACTATCTCCGCAGCGAAGCCATCCGCACAGAGGAGCCCACCTACGCAGAGGACGTGACGCTCCACCTGCTGCTGCCGCCAGAGGAGCTTGAGGCCCGCACGGCAGAGCTCACGGACCGCACGGCGGGCAGGGCCCGCATCCACACGGGGGATCCCCGGCGCATCGCCTGCCCCGTGTAGACCGCGACAAGCGACTGAAGCATACAGCCCATTTATAAGGAAAGGAAGTTTTTCATGAAGGATATCTCTATAGAAGTGCACGGCTGCCACGAGTACGATCGGACGGGCGCCATCTCCGAGCCCATCTACCTCTCCGCCACCTTCCGCCACCCGGCCCTCGGGGAGAGCACGGGCTACGACTACGGCCGGGTGGCGAACCCGACCCGGGACAGGCTGGAGGCGACCCTTGCCGCCCTAGAGCGGGGGGAGCGCTGCTGGGCCCTTTCCTCCGGCATGGCGGCCATCAACCTAGTCTTTCACCTGCTGCCCGCCGGCAGCCGCATCATCCTGTCGGAGGATCTCTACGGCGGCACGGTGCGCCTGGGGGAGATCTATGAGATGTACGGCATTGAGGCGGTCTACATCGACACGGCGGACGCGGAGGCGGTGGCGGCGGCCATGACGCCGGACACGAAAATGCTCTTCATCGAGACCCCGTCGAACCCCATGATGCGGGTGACGGATATCCGCAGGATGGCGGACATCGCCCACAAGAACGGTGCCCTCCTCGTCTGCGACAACACCTTCCTCTCCCCCCATATCCAAAAGCCCCTGGCCCTCGGGGCGGACATCGTGCTCCACAGTGCCACGAAGTATCTGGGGGGCCACAATGACATCATCGCCGGCGCCCTCATCGTCCGGGAAAAGGAGTCGGAGTACGCAAAGCGGCTGGAGCTCCTCATCAAGTCCGAGGGGCCGAACCTGACGCCGCTGGACTCCTGGCTCCTGCTGCGCAGCCTCAAGACCCTTTCGCTGCGGGTGGAGCGCCAGGAGGAAAACGCCCGGAAGATCGCCGAGTGGCTGAAGACCCAGGAAAACATCACGAAGGTCTACTACGTGGGCCTGCCGGAGCATCCCGGCTATGAGCTCCAGAAATCCCAGGCCACGGGCTTTGGCGCCATGATTTCCTTCAAGGTGAAGGAGCACGCTCTCGTGGCGAAGATCCTCTCCCGCATCCAGCTCATTGCCTACGCGGAGAGCCTCGGCGGCGTGGAGTCGCTCCTGACGTACCCCCTCTGCCAGACCCATGCGGACATGCCGAAGGAGCTCCTCGAGAAGACGGGTCTCGACGACTGCCTCATGCGCCTCTCCGTCGGCATCGAGGATATTGACGACCTCATCGCCGATCTTGACCAAGCGATAAACGGGTGAATGCTATGATAAATTTTGACGAAATCATCGACCGCAAAGGCACCTCCTGCCTCAAGTACGACTTTGCTGTGGAGCGGGGCTATCCCGCAGGCATCCTCCCCTTCTGGGTGGCGGACATGGACTTCCGGGCGCCGGCCTGCGTCCTGGAGGAGCTCCAGAAGCGGGTCGCCCATGGCATCTTCGGCTACACGGACCCGAAGGACGAGTACGAGGAGACCATTATCCGCTGGATGACGGCCCACCACGACTGGAGCCCCTCCAAGGAGGCCCTCGTCCTCACGCCGGGCATCGTCTTCGCCATCGCCACGGCTGTCCGGGCCTATACGAAGCCAGGCGACGGCGTGCTCATCCAGCAGCCCGTCTACTACCCCTTCAGCGAGTGCATCAAGGGGAACGGCCGCCACATCGTGAACAGCCCCCTCGTCCTGAAGGACGGCCACTACGAGATCGACTTTGAGGACTTCGAGCGGAAAATCACTGAGGGAAATGTGCGCCTCTTCCTCCTCTGCAGCCCTCACAATCCGGCGGGCCGCGTGTGGACCCGAGAGGAGCTCGCCCGCATGGCAGAGATCTGCCTGCGCCACGAGGTCATCATCTTCGACGACGAGATCCACCACGAGTTCGTCCGCCCCGGCTACACCCATACGGTGCTCGCGACCCTCGGGGAGGAAATCGCAGACCGCACCATCACGGCGACGGCCGCCAGCAAGACCTTTAACCTGGCTGGCCTGCAGGTGTCGAATATCTTCATCGAGAACGATGGCCTGCGTCGGGCCTTCAAGAAGGAAATCTACGGGGCCGGCTACAGCCAGCCCAACTCCCTGGGCCTCTTTGCCACCCAGGCGGCCTACCGTGGCGGCGAGGAGTGGCTGAGGGAGCTCCGGGCCTATCTGGAGTCGAACCTCGAAAAGACAAAAGCTTTCCTCGCAAAGCACCTGAAAAAGACCCACCTCATCGAGCCGGAGGGCACGTACCTCATCTGGCTCGACATGCGCGACTACGGTCTCACGGACGCGGAGCTCGACGACCGCATCATCCACCGGGCAAACCTCTGGCTGGACTCCGGCCACATCTTCGGCTCTGCCGGCGAGGGCTTCCAGCGCATCAACACCGCCTGCCCCTGGAGCGTCCTGGAGAAGGGTCTAACCCAGCTGGCGGATGCCTTCTCTGACCTGGAGAAAGCCTGATGCTCTGCATCGGCCTCCAGCCCGCCGTGCGGGAGGGCGCCCGCACCCTCATCCTGGGCTCCATGCCGGGCGTCGCCTCGCTGAATGCCCGAGAGTACTACGCCTACCCCCAGAACCGCTTCTGGCGCATGATGGCGACGCTCCTAGGGGAGCCCTTCCCGACGGAATACCCGGAGCGCATAGCCATGGTGCAGCGCCACGGCATCGCAATATGGGACGCCATCGCCCGCTGCGAACGGGAGGGGAGCCTGGACTCCGCCATCAAAAACGAGGAGGGCGCCGACATCAGCGCCCTCCTCGAAGCATATCCCACCATAAAGACCATTTGCTGCAACGGCGGCAAGGCCTTTGCAGCCTTCAAGAAGTACAACAAGGGGCTCCTCGCGCGAGAGGACCTCACCATCCACGCCCTGCCCTCCACCAGCGCGGCAAACGCCCGCTATACCATGGAAAAGCTCCTGGCCGCCTGGCAAGTGGCGATTGCCCCTTAGGCCTCTCCGCCCGTCTCTGCGATACCGGCCCGCAGGAGCCGCGTGACACCCGGCCGATGCTCGACCCCGAGATTTGCCATGGCCTTTGCAACGGTCATCGTGGAGATGGGCTTCATGCCCGTCAGGATGCCAAGGGCCGCAAGCGCCTGAAAGAATTTGACCCCCACCGTCTCCAGCAGCCGCTTCGTCGGGTGGCGAATAAGAAGCGGCGGCTGCAGGAGCACAAGGCTGTCAAAGCCCAGGGCCGAAAGATCCCGCTCCACCTCTCCCTTCGTCCGCAGATAAAACGCTGCGGACGTTTCTTTTGCCCCGGCGGAGGAGACGAAGACCATATCCGGCACCCCGTTTTCCCGGGCAATCCGGGCGAAGTCTATGACGAGCTCATAGTCCACATGATACTGAGCCGCCTTCGACCCCGCCTGCTTCCGGGAGGTCCCCAGAGAGCAAAAGAGCACGTCCCCCCGCAAGAGATCCCGCCACCCCTCCGGCCTTTCAAAGTCCACCACATGGACAAGGAGCTTGTCGTCCGACACATGCATCTCCCGCCGCACAAAGGCAGTCACCTTCGTATAGCGGGAATCCTTCAGCAGCACCTGCACCAAATCCCGCCCCACAGCTCCCGTGGCCCCAACAACGATTGCTTCCATATCAAAATCCCCTTTTCAGCCATGTTTTCTACCATATCATACAAGAATTTCTCTCTCTTGTCAGCAAGAAAGTTTTTACAAAGGGAACATTTGACTGTATAATAAAAGAAAAGGAATCGTTTCATCCCTGCATGGAAAGGCGGTGTGAAAATGGAAGCCTATCGAATCAAGCCCTGGGAAGAATTGACTATTCGTGACGACTATATCTTCAAGCGGGTCATGCAGCAAAAGCGGATCTGCAAAAAGATGCTCCAGCGGATTCTCCACATCAAAATTCGGAAGATTGTCTACCTCGACAAGGAAAAAGCCTTCAAGGACACCTATATGGGCAAGGGAATCCGCCTTGATGTCTACGCCAAGGATGACAAGAACACCATCTACAACATCGAGATGCAGATGCGCAATCCCGGCAGCGACAGCCTCGCCAAGCGCACGCGCTACTACCAGTCCATGATAGATGCCGACCTCCTCGCCGCTGGAGCAGACTACGACGAGCTGAACGAAACCATCATCATCTTCATCTGCCCCTTTGATCCTTTTGATGCTGGACGGCATATCTATACCTTCCGGAATTTCTGCACTGAGGACAAAGCACTTCCCCTGCAGGACGGAGCCACAAAGATTTTCCTCAGCACAAAGGGAACGATGAAGGATGTCGATGATAAGGTCAAGGCCTTCCTCAACTACGTCGACGGAATCATCAGCGACGACGAGCTCGTACAGGAAATCGACAAGACAATCGACACGCTAAAACAAACGGAACAAGAAAGGGTGAGCTATATGACTCTCGCAATGAAATTGATGGACGAGCGCAAGGAAGGTAGACGCGAAGGAAGAGAGGAAGGAAAAAGAGAAGGTAAAAAAGAAGGTAAAAGAGAAGAGAGTTTTGCATCTGCACGCGAACTCCTCTCTCTTAATAAACTGACCCTTGAAGAAATTGCGAAATCAACGCATCTACAGCTCCATGAGGTAGAACGGCTTGCTAACGACGAAAAGGTATAACGAAAATTGATGCGAGGAAGGGAAATTGCATGACACGCGGAATACTATGGCGGAACGCATATAAAGAAGCATGGTGTGAGGGTTTTCGTAAAGGATATAAAATAGGATGTCGTAAGGCTTCTCTTGCATCTGCAAATGCACTTCTTGCCCTTAGAAAACTCACCCTTGAAGAAATTTCCTTTGCCACCAGATTGCCACTTGCCGAAGTGAAACGCTTAGCGTTAGAAATGGATGCTAAAATGTGAAAAAGCACCCCCATGGACAATGATATCCATGGGGGTGCTCTGTATTTTCTATCAGATGATATGCTCGCCGTGGTAGCGTTCGCCGCCGATTTCGGGGTAGACGCCGTATTCGATGGCCCACTCGCATTTGTACTTGATGGCCTGGGCGTGGATCGTCTTGATGCGGTCCTGGGTGCGGACGATCTTGCCTGGGACACCGACGACCAGGGAGTTTTCGGGGATGACCTCGTTCTCCCGGACGAGGGCGCCGGCGGCGATGATGGAGCCGCGGCCAATCTTTGCGCCGGTGAGGACGGTGGCGCTCATGCCGATGAGGACGTGGTCCTCGATGGTGCAGCCATGGAGGCAGGCACAGTGGCCCACGGTCACGTAGTCGCCGATGATGCAGGGCTTGTCATCTGCCACGTGGAGGCAGACGAGATCCTGGACGTTGGAGCACTCGCCGACGGAGATGTAGGCCACGTCGCCGCGGGCTACGACGCCCGGCCAGATGCTGGCGTATTTGCCGACCCGGACATCGCCGGAGAGGAATGCTTCCTGGGCGACGAAGGCTTCGTCGTCGATTTTCGGCTCGATGCCGTGAAATGCTTTGCTCTTGAATGTAAACATAAAACCGCCTTCCTTTCTCCCCTAGTTTACACAATTTTCCTGCGGCTTTCAAGACTTTCCGCGGGGCTTTATCGTTTACTTCGCCAGAGCGTTTTCCTTCATCTCGGCGATCTTTGCCATGATGGCGGCGGAGAAGGCCTCTAGCTCGGCCTTTTCCTTGCGGTTGCCCGTGAAGCGCATGGGCTCACCGTAGATGACGCGGACCTTTGGAAGGATTCCACCATTGGCGAAAATCCTGTCCGTGCCGATGATGCAGGCGGGGAGCACCGGGGCCTTCGTCATGGCGGCGATGAGGGCGACGCCTGCCTCTGCCTTATGAATCTTGCCATCCTTGCTCCGCGTGCCCTCGGGGAAAAGGCCGAGAACCTTTCCCTGCTTCAGCACGTCCATGGCCGCCTTGATGGCACCCCGGTCGCCGGCTCCCCGCTTGATGGGGAAGGAATGGGCCGCCGTGATGATCTGCTTCAGCACGGGCACCTCGAAGAGCTCCTGCTTCGCCATGTAGCAGACGGGGCGCGGCAAAAATGTGGCGAGAAGCGGCGGGTCGGCGTTGCTCATGTGGTTCGCCGCGAGGATGACGGGGCCATCCTTTGGCAGGTGCTCCCGGCCGCGGATATCCGCCCGGAAGATCACGCCGAAGATGAAGCAGAAGAGAACCCGGAGGATTGTGTAAATCATGCTGCCCCCTTGCAAAGCGCCATGAGCTTTGCTACGACCTCGTCGATGGAAAGGCCCGTCGTGTCCACGAGTATCGCATCCTCTGCCTGGCGGAGCGGCGAGATCTCCCGCTCCATGTCCGCCTTGTCCCGGGCGGCAATCTCCTGCTCGACCTCCGCGAGCTCTACGTCATGGCCCTTCTCCCGGAGCTCTTTTGCCCGGCGCTGGGCCCTTTCCCGGACGGAGGCGGTGAGGTAGATCTTCACGTCCGCCTTCGGGAGCACGTGGGTGCCGATGTCCCGGCCGTCCATGAGGACGCTGCCGCAGTCCGCCATGCGACGCTGGAGCTCCACGAGCTTTTCCCGGACGAAGCCGAAGCTCGCGACGGCGGAGACATTCCGGCTGACCTCCGGCGTGCGGATGGCCTCCGTCACCTCTGTGCCGTCCACGAATACCTTCATCTTCTCCCCCTCGTAGGAGAGGCGGATGTCGATGTCCTTCGCCGCCTCCTTCGTGGCCTCCTCCGTCACGTCCCCGTGGCTCTGGAGGACCTTCCAGGCCACGGCCCGGTACATGGCGCCCGTGTCGATATAGGTGAGCCCCAGCTCCCGAGCGACGCGCTTTGCCACGGTGCTCTTGCCTGCCCCTGCAGGGCCGTCGATTGCTACTACAAGTTTCAATGGATTCCCGCCTTTCCAGTCTCGCTTTCTGCTTTCTGTATGTAAATTCTTTCGCTCCGTCAAACCAACAGCACTTAGAGCCCGGCCAGCGTATCGTAAAATGTCGGGTAGGATATGGCGATGCAGTCCGCGTTCTCGATGTGGATGCCGCTGCCTGCATGGCCGAGTATCGCCAGCGACATGGCGATGCGGTGGTCGTCATAGGAGAAGCAGGTGGCATCCTGCCGCGGCCTGCCGCCGTGGATGATGAGCCCGTCCTCGAGAAGCTCGATGGAGCCCGGCGCCACCTTGTTGTACTGGTCGTAGATGGCCTGGAGGCGATCCGTCTCCTTGACCCGAAGCTCCCCTGCCCCGGTGATGACCGTGTCCCCCTCGGCGAACATGGCCGCCACAGCTATGACGGGTATCTCGTCGATGAGCCGCGGCATGATTTCGGCGCCAAACTCCGTGCCCTGGAGCTTCGCCACCCGGACGCGCAGATCCGCCGCCGCCTCGCCGCCGCTCATGCGGACATTTTCCACGGCAATGTCGGCTCCCATGTCCTTCATGACATCGAGGATGCCCGTGCGGGTCGGGTTGATGCCCACATTCTGCAGCAGCAGGTCGCTGCCCTCGAGGATGGAGGCCAGGACGATCCAGTAGGCCGCCGAGCTGATGTCCCCCGGCACCTCGATGGAGGCGGGCGCCGTGAGCTCCTTCGGCGGGTGGAGAGAGACGCTCTTCTCGCCGATGTCGAGCTGGACGCCAAAGGCCTTCAGCATGTTTTCCGTATGGTCCCGGGAGCGGAAAGGCTCCGTCACTGTCGTCACGCCGTCGGCGTAGAGGCCCGCGAGAAGGATGGCGGACTTCACCTGGGCGCTGGCCACGGGGCTGTCGTAGGAAATGGCGTGGAGCTGCCCCTCCGCCGGCACGATGGCCAGCGGCAGCTTCGTGCCGCCCTCCCGGCCGTAGATTGTCGCCCCCATGGAGCGCAGGGGCTTTGCCACGCGGCCCATGGGGCGCTTGTGGAGCGACGCGTCCCCCGTGAAGGCCGTGAAGAAGGGCTGGGGCGCCAGGAGCCCCATGAGAAGGCGCAGCGTCGTGCCGGAGTTGCCCGCATCGAGGAAGGAGGCGGGCTCTCGGAAGCCATGGAGGCCATTTCCCGTGACGGTGAGCTCATCCTCCTTCTGGAACACGACCTTTGCCCCCAGGGCCTCCATGCAGTCCGCCGTGGACATGCAGTCGGCCGCATGGAGGAAGTTCGTGATGTGCACCGGCGTGCTGCCCAGGGCGGAGAACATCACGCTGCGATGGGAGATGGACTTGTCCCCCGGTATGGCGATTTCGCCGCTGGCGCCGTGGGTGGCCGCCGGGATTGCTTTTGCGTCATTTGTCATTTGGCGTATTCCTTTCTTCTCTAGCACACCAGGTACCTGCCGCCGCGCCCATGGAGAACGCCGCCTGCAGGTTGTAGCCGCCCGTATAGGCATCCACGTCCACCACCTCGCCGACGAAGTAGAGGCCGGGCACCTTCTTCGACTCCATGGTCTTCGGATTGATTTCCTTCACGGAGACGCCCCCTGCCGTGACGATGGCCTCGGCGATGGGGCGGGTGCGGGTGATGGTCAGCATGAGCCCCTGCAGGGCATCACGAATGCGCCGGCGCTCCTCCGCCGTCACCTGATGGACGCTCTTGTCCTCATCGAGATAGGCCGCGTCCAGCACGATGGGGATGAGCCGCTGGGGCAGGAGATCCGTCATGGCGTTCTTCAGATTCTTCCGCTGGTACTTCTGGAAGTCCCGCTGGATCCGGGCATCGAGCTGCTCCGGGGTGAGAGCGGGCTTCAGGTTTATCTCCAGCTCCACGAGGGAGCCCTTCGCGAGGAGCATTGCTGCCCTGCGGCTTAGGGAGAGCACGATGGGCCCCGTCACGCCGAAGTGGGTAAAGAGCATCTCGCCGAAGAGCTCCTCCTCCCGCTTGCCGTCCGCCAGGAGCCGCACCCGGACATTTCGGAGGGCTAGCCCCTGCACGTCCTTTACCCAGGTCTCCTCCGTCTCCAGGGGCACGAGGGACGGGAGCACGGGCGTGACCGTGTGTCCAACTGCCTCCGCCATGCGGTAGCCGTCCCCTGTGGAACCCGTGGCGGGATAGGAGGCGCCCCCCGTGGCGAGGATGACCCGCTCAGCGGGGAAAATGCGGCCGTCCGCCGTCCGCACGCCCGCCGCATGCCCCCCCTCCAGGAGGATATCCCGCACGGTGCAGTCCGTCTCCAGCGTGACCCCCAGCTCCCGGAGCCGCTGGAGCATGGCCTCCACTGCGTCCTCCGCCTTGTCGCTCTGGGGAAAGACCCGGTTCCCCCGCTCCACCTTCAGTGACACGCCTGCCGCCTCGAAGAAGTCCATGACGTCCCGGTTGTCAAAGGCATGGAGCACACTGTACAGGAAGCGGCCATTGCCGTGGATATTCTTGATGATGGTGTCCATGTCCGCCGCATTCGTGATGTTGCAGCGCCCCTTGCCCGTGATGCGCATCTTGCGCCCCGGGCGGCGCATCTTCTCCAGCAGCGTGACCTCGGCCCCCGCCTCTGCCGCGCGGATGGCCGCCATCATGCCGCCGGGGCCTGCGCCCACTACGATGACTTTCATGCTTTCCCTCCTGCGATGCGCCAGAGCCCGACGAGCTCCTCTGCCGTGAGCTCCCGGTACGTGCCCCGGTCCACACCCGCGAGCGTCAGTCCAGCAAAGGCGATGCGCTCCAGCCGGGTGACATGGCAGCCGACGGCGGCGAGCATCCTGCGCACCTGGCGATTGCGCCCCTCGTGGATGGTGAGCTCCACCAGGCCACCCCTTGGCGTACGCTCGAGGATCCGCGCCCTGGCAGGCGCCGTCCTGCCGTCCTCCAGCAGCACGCCCTCCTCGAGGTAGCGGCGCTTCTCCTCCGTCAGCTCCCCCGTGACCTTCGCCCAGTAGGTCTTGTCCACCTCGAACCGGGGGTGGAGCAGTCCCTGGGTCAGGGCTCCGTCATTCGTCAGGAGCAGCAGCCCCTCCGTATCCGCATCGAGCCGCCCCACGGGATAGAGCCGCAGGGGGATATCCCGGAAAAAGTCGAGGACAGTCCTCCGCCCCCTGTCGTCATGAGCCGTCGAGACGCAGCCCCGGGGCTTGTTAAGGAGGAACGTGCGGTGCTCCTCCGCCCCCGAAAGCGACCTGCCGTCCACGGCGATAGTATGGCAAGCCGGGTCGAGCTTTACGCCCAGCTCCTGTACCACAGCCCCGTCGACAGTGACGCGGCCCGCCAGGATCAGCTCCTCCGCCTTTCGCCGGGAGGCGATGCCTGCGTGGCTCAGGATTTTTTGCAGTCTCTCTTCCATCAGAGGATTCCTTTCAGGAGATTTCGGAGGAAGCACTCCACCGTGCGGAAGAAGGACTTTTTCTCCGCGCTGTCCCCTGCGATGAGGTCGACGGAGGTGATGACCTTCCCCTCCAGCAGCACATCGACGCGGCCCACCACATCGCCCTTTTCCACCGGCGCGGGCAGCACATCGGGAAGCTCCGGCCGGAGCTCATACTTCTCCCCCAGCTTCACCGGATCCGCCACCGTCACCTCGTGGGCGGCGTAGACGGGAATGACCGACTTCTTGCCCCCCGAGATGGCGACGCGGACGTAGGGCGCGTCCTCCTTTATGAGGGTCGTGGCCTTCACATGGGAAAAGCCGTAGTCGAGGAGCGCGATGGAGTCGTTCCACATGTAGGTGGAGTCAAGCACCACGGAGATGAGCTGGAGGCCGTCCTCCCTGGCACCCGTTACGAGGCAGCGGCCCGCCTTCTCCGTGTAGCCCGTCTTGACGCCATTGGCTCCGCGATAGTACCAGAGCATCTGGTTTTCATTCCGCAAACGGTGGGTGTCGTCGTGCACCCAGTCAAAGTTGATTTCCTTCGTGCTGACGATCTGCTCGAACTCCGGCAGGGAGTAGCCATAGGCGGTGATGAGGGCGAGATCGTAGGCCGTCGTGTAGTGGTTGTCGTCCGGCAGGCCGTTCGCATTGACGAAGTTCGTGTCCTTCGCGCCGATTTCGTGGGCCTTCTCCGTCATGAGCCGGGCAAAGGCCTCCACGGAGCCTGCGATATGCTCCGCCACCGCCACAGTGGCGTCATTTCCCGAGTGAAGCATCATGCCGTAGAGGAGCTCCCGCAGGCGGATTTTCTCCCCCTTCACGAGCCAGAGGGTGGAGCCCTCCGTCCCCTCCGCATTCTTGCCCACCGTCACCATGTCGTCGAGGTTCCCCTTCTCGAGAGCCACGATGAGGGTCATGATCTTCGTGGTGCTGGCAGGGAAGCGCCGGGCGTCCATGTCCCGGGAGTAGATGACCTGCCGGGAGGCTGCATCCATGACGACGGCGGAGCGAGCCGTGAGATTCGGCAGCGGATCATCCGGCGCGATGACGAGCCCCGGGATATCGGGCCGCTTCATCTCCTGCACATGAATGAGCGCCTCCGCCCCCGCTTGAGCCGCGGGCAAAAGAGACGCACAGACAAAGAGCACCGCCATTGCGATGCGAGAAAGCGCGATGGGTGACAATATGCTTTCCGCCTTTCTGAAATCAAACTCCCTTTATTCTATCATTCCCCCGCCCGCCCTGCAAGAAAAAGAGCATTCCCCCGGTTGCTTTTTTCGATGAAGCATGCTATTATTTACGCGAAAAGAGCGATACCTCCCAGTTGGCGATTTTTATCGTTGGGCTGGGTTAGAAGGGTATCGCTCTTTTCGTTTGAAGGCTTTGCGCGTACAGCCTCGCGCCGACAGGCATTTTCCCCGGAGCAGCGGGCTATCCCTTATTCCTTTTCTGTTTTCTTATCGAAATACTTGTGGATGATCTCCACAGCGCAGTAGTCGCCGCACATGGAGCAGGCGCCCTCCCCCTCGGGATTGCGGGAGGCCCGCTTTTCGCGAGCCAGCTCCGGGTCGATGGTGAGGGAGAGCTGGGCATCCCAGTCCAGCTTCTTGCGGGCCTGGGCCATCTTTTTGTCCCACTCCCGGGCGCCCTTGACCCCCTTCACGATATCCGCCGCGTGGGCTGCGATGCGGGCCGTGATGACACCCGTATGCACGTCTGAAATGTCCGGCAGCGCCAGGTGCTCGGCCGGCGTCACATAGCAGAGGAAGTCCGCCCCGGAGGCCGCCGCCAGGGTGCCGCCGATGGCGGAGGTGATGTGGTCGTAGCCCGGCGCAATATCCGTGACGAGGGGCCCGAGGACGTAGAAGGGCGCATTCTTGCAAAGACGCTTCTGAAGCTTCATATTGGCCGCAATCTGGTCGTAGGGCACATGGCCGGGCCCCTCCACCATGACCTGCACGCCCCGGTCCCAGGCCCGATCCACGAGGCTTCCCAGGGTGATGAGCTCCGTGAGCTGCGCCCTGTCCGTGGCATCCGCAATGCAGCCGGGGCGCATGCCGTCCCCAAGGCTGATGGTCACATCGTACTTCTCGCAGATATCGAGGATATCGTCGTAGCGGGTATATAGTGGCTGCTCAACAACGCCCTGAAATGAGGGGGCTATTTATGCGGCATC
>CAMCRT010000024.1 GCA_945877355.1 uncultured Mitsuokella sp.
CGGCGTGGATATCGACGTGGAGAAGCGAATGTACTATGAGGATCCCTGGGATGATGACGGCGGACTTGTCATCGACCTCTATCCCGGCGAGCAGCACATGGATGGGAAGAAGGCCATCGAGTATGTACGGTATCGGGATGGGGAGGGGGATATCGGGCGCATCGGCCGGCAGCAGAAGTTCATGAAGGCGGTGCTGGCAAAGCTCATCTCGCCGGAAATCCTTCCTCGTATCCCCAGTGTGGTGGAGGAGGTCAAGAGCTCCATCGATACGGATATGAGCGTCTCGGAGCTCTTGGAATTCGCAGGACTCCTGAAAAGCGTGCAGAAGCAGGGACTCACAGCCCAGATGGTGCCGGGAAAGCCTGCCTATTACAGTGATATCAGCTACTGGATCCCAGATATCCTGGAGACGCGATCGGGGCTCCTGGCGGAGCTGGGCCGCTCTATGACGGAATCGGAGCAGAAGGAAGCAGAGGAGGCGGAGGCCTCCTACACGAAGGATTTGCCGAAGGAGCTCAGCATAGCGGAAAAGAAAATGGATGGGAAGAATGCTTCGGAGGAAGAGCCCCAGGGCCCCATGAAGCCGGAGGAGATTTCCGTCATGGTCATAAACTCCAGCGGCATCAATGGGGCGGGTGCCCACGTGGCCGCTGTGCTCCAGCGGAAGGGGTTCATCATCTCCGGCGTGGAGACGGGCCGGACGAATTCCCGGGAGCAGACCACCATCACGACCTCGAAGCGCAATACGGATGTATTCTACGGGATGCCCTTCCCCTGCATTATCATGGAGGGAGGCGGCTCCAATCAGGCGGTCGTCAATATCGGCAGGGATTATACGAGCAAGTAAGGTGAGAAATTGAGTGCATTAAAGGCCGTGGGGCTGAAAAAGGAATTTGGCATCGAGGTCCTTTTCGATAACGTGACCTTTGAGGTGGCCCGCGGGGATAAGGTGGGCTTTGTGGGGCCCAATGGGGCAGGAAAGTCCACCCTCATGCGCTGCCTCCTGGGACTGGAGGAGCTGGATGGGGGCACCGTGGATCTGGGAGCTGCCTCCGTGGGCTATGTGGAGCAGCAGGCGGATTTTTCGGATGGCACCCTCTATGACGAATTTCTCCGAGCCTTTGACGATGTGCTGGCCCTGGCACAGAAAAAGAAGGAGCTGGAGAGGCGCATCGAAGGGGAGTCCGACGAGGGGCTTCTGGAGGAATACGGTCGCGTAGTCAATCGCTTTGAAGGTCTTGGCGGCTATGATTTTGAGAGCCGCATCCGTCGCACGGCCTTCGGCCTGGGCTTCACGGAGGCGGACTTTGAAAAGAAGGTGGCCCATTTTTCGGGCGGGCAGAAGACGAGAATATGCCTAGCCAAGGCGCTTCTTCGGGAGCCGGACTTCCTCTTTCTCGATGAGCCCACGAACCATCTGGATATCCAGATGACCCAGTGGCTGGAGGGGTTCCTGCGGAGCTATTCCGGCGGCGTCCTCATCATCTCCCATGACCGCTATTTCCTCGACCGGGTGGCGACCCGCATCTTGGAGCTGGACGCAAAGACGGTGACGAACTACGCGGGCAACTACACCTACTACAAGAAGGTGAAGTCGGAACGTCGGGCAGCCCTCGTCTCCGCCTATGAAAAGCAGCAGGAGCACATCAAAAAGACGGAGGAGTATATCCGCCGCTACCGGGCAGGCATCAAGAGCAAGCAGGCCAGGGGGCGAGAAAGCCAGCTGAAGCGGCTGGAGCGCATCGTGCTGCCGCCGGAGGCAGCCACCTTTGACTACTTTGCACTGGCGAAGTCTCCAGAGTGTGCCCAGCGGGTGGCGGAGCTGGAGGAGGTCTCCTTTTCCTTCGGGGAGCATAGGATTTTCTCCGATATCTCCCTGCTCATCCGGAATGGGTATGGCGTCGCCCTCGTGGGGCCGAATGGTGCAGGAAAGACGACTCTTCTCCGGCTCCTGGTGGGAGAGCTCGCCCCCCAGGCCGGGCGGGTGAAAATCGGCTCCCGGGTGAAAATCGGCTATTTCTCCCAGCAGCATGAGGGACTTCACCCCGAAAATTCGGTGCTGGATGAAATCATGTATGAGTTCGGCCTCGATGAGGAGCAGGCCCGTCGCTATCTCGGGGCCTTCCTCTTCCATGGGGACGAGGTGCTTCGCCGCATCTCCATGCTCTCCGGTGGGGAGCAGTCCCGGGTGGCCTTCCTGAAGCTCATGCTGACGGGGGCGAACTTTCTCGTGCTGGACGAGCCCACGAACCATCTGGATATCCCCGCCCGGGAGGCGGTGGAGGAGGCGCTCATGGCGTACCCGGGTACCTTCCTTGCGGTCTCCCATGACCGATACTTCCTCGATAAGGTGGCGAACTGCACCCTAGAGCTGGAAAATGGAAGGCTCACGGAGTACGAGGGGGGCTATAGCTACTACCTGATGAAGAAGGAGACGGAGGCAGAGCTCCAGGCCGAGGCCGCAGAGGCGCAGGAGCGGGAGGCCCATAAAGAGAAGGCGGCCTCGAAAAGCGCGAAGCAGGAAGCGTCTCACGGGAAAGCAGCTGTAGAGAAGCCCGCCAAGCGGCAGGAGGCGCCCCTTCCCACCAATATGAGTGATGCCAAGCGGGAGGAGCTCGCCTCCCGGGCCGAGGCGGAAATCGCCATGGCGGAGGCGGAGCTCAAGGGGCTGGAGTACGAGATGAACAGCCCGGAGATCCAGAGCGACCCGGAAAAGAGCCGGGAAATCGCCGAGGCCTATGCCGCCAAGGAGAAGGAAATCGAGGAGCGATATGCCCGCTGGGAACGATTGATGGGGTAATTGTAATAAAAGGAGGGGCTAACATGAATATACTTGTGGTTATGCCGGTGGAGGCGCGGCATAAGAAGCTGCTGCAGGAGGCGGCAGGGGGAAATGCAATCGTCTTTTCGGAGCAGCCGACGGAGGCAGAAATCGCCGGTGCGGAAATCATCATCGGCAATCCCCCTCTTGCGAAGCTGCCTCTCGCGAAAAAACTTCGCTGGCTGCAGCTCAATAGTGCAGGCTCCGACGCCTATGCGGCTCCCGGCGTTCTGGGAGCTGGCGTCAAGCTGACGAATGCGACGGGGGCCTATGGCCTTGCTCTATCGGAGCATCTCTTGGCCCAGCTTCTTGCCATGATGAAGAAGCTCTATCCCTACTATGAGCACCAGCAGAGAGGGGAGTGGAGCGACGAGGGCACTGTGACCTCCATCGAGGGGGCAACGGCTCTCATCATCGGCTTTGGCGACATCGGCAGGGCCTTTGGCAAGCGCCTGAAGGCCCTCGGTGCCCATGTCATCGGCATCCGTCGGCGCCCGGGGGCTGTTCCGCCTGAGGCGGATGAGATGGGGACCATGGAGGAGCTGGAGACGCTCCTTTGCCGGGCGGATATCGTCGCCTCGTCCCTTCCCGAGATGCCCTCGACCCATCATCTATACGATGCCCGCCTCTTTGGCGCCATGAAAAAGGGCGCCTACTTCCTCAATATCGGACGGGGTACTGCCGTGGTGCAGGCGGATCTGATGGAGGCGGTAAAGAGCGGCCACCTCGCCGGTGCCGCTCTTGATGTGACAGAGCCGGAGCCCTTGCCGAAGGACAGCCCTCTCTGGCATACGAGGGGCATCTACATCACGCCCCATATTTCCGGCAACTATCATCTGCCTGCGACCCATGATAAAATCATCGGAATTGCGGCGGAGAATCTCCGGGCCTTCCAGGCAGGGGAGCCCCTTCGCAATGAGGTGGATTTTGCCACGGGCTATCGGAAGTAAAGGCGATATCAGATTGACAGAGGAAAGGAGGGAATACCTTGGAGGCCAGGCAGCAGACACTTCTCGATGTGGAGACGGCAGAGGCCCTCGATGGGACGGTGGAATCCATCGTCTTTTCCAGTGATGATGGGGCATTCTCCGTCTTTCGGCTCCGACCTGACAAGCAGAACAGCCGCGTCACGGTGACGGCTTCCTGCGAGGCGCCCCTCGTGGGCCAGCAGCTCCACCTTCAGGGGGAGTGGGTGCAGCACCCGCGCTTTGGCCAGCAGTTCAAGGCCCGCTCCCTCCGGGTGGAGGCTCCCTCCAGCGTGGAGGGCATCACGCGCTTCCTTTCCTCCGGCGTGGTGGAGGGCATCGGCCCTGCCATGGCTGAGCGCATCACGAAGCAATTCGGCAAGGATACGCTGAAGGTCCTGGAGGAGACGCCATCCCGGCTCCTGGAGGTAGCAGGCATCGGCAAGAAGACGCTGGAGAAGATAAAGAAGTCCTACCAGACCCAGTCGGAGCTTCGGGATATCATGCTCTGGCTGGAGACCCACGGCATCTCCGGCACCTTCGCCGGCCGCATCTACAAGAAGTATTCCTCCTTTTCCATCGAGGTGCTGGAAAAGCATCCCTATCGGCTGGCCCGGGAGGTGGAGGGCATCGGCTTCCTCACGGCGGATGCCATCGCCAAGAGCATCGGCATCGAGACTGCGGACGAGGCTCGTATCGAGGCGGGCATCGACTATGCCCTGGGGCAGATTGCTCTGGCGGGTCATTGCTGCATCCCAGAGGACCCTCTGGCAGAAAAGACGGCAAAGCTCCTGAGGGTGGAGGCGGCCGCCGTGCGGGAAACAATCGGAAAGGCACTGGCCGCCAAGCGGCTCAGCGTCGAATACGAGGGGGCGGAGACCCTCATCTATCCGCCCCAGCTCTATCGGGCAGAGACGCGGGTGGCGAGGAAGCTGCTGCTGCTCCAGAAAAAGGCCATGGATATCGATCCGACAGAGGATCCCTACGACCTTGTGCGGGGCTGGGCACGGGCGGGCGAGATGCGTCTCGCGCCTGCCCAGGAGGAGGCCGTGGCCAGCGCAATCTCAGAGGGCATCTTCGTGCTGACCGGCGGCCCGGGCACAGGCAAGACGACGGTCGTCCGGGCCATGATCGACCTGCTGGAGACGGAGGGCATGCGCATCCTCCTGGGGGCTCCCACGGGGCGGGCGGCAAAGCGCCTGGCAGAGACCACCGGGCGGGAGGCGGTGACGGTGCACCGTATGTTGGAGGCCCAGGGGGTAGGGGGGCAGGTGCTTTTTTCCAAGAATGAGGATGAGCCCCTCGATACGGATATCATCATTCTGGATGAGGTATCCATGATGGACATCCTCCTGATGGATCACTTCCTGGAGGCTGTGCCGGAGGGGGCCCATGTCATATTGGTGGGGGATGTGGACCAGCTCCCGGCTGTGGGGCCCGGCGCGGTGCTGAAGGATATCCTGCGCTCCGGTGCCATTCCCAGCGTCTGTCTGACGGAGGTTTTCCGCCAGGCAGAGGAGAGCGGCATCGTGCTGGGGGCCCATGCCATCAACGCGGGGCGCATTCCACAGCTTTCCCACTCGGGGGATTTCCAATTCTGGGAGTTCGCCGATGCGGAGATGACGGCGGCGAAGGTGGTATCCTTCTGCGCGAATTATCTCCCCACCCTGGGCCTTTCTCCCCTGACGGATGTGCAGGTGCTCTCTCCCATGCACCGGCAGGTCTGCGGCGTGGACAGCCTGAACCGTATGCTGCAGGAGGCACTGAATCCTCCTGCCCCCACAAAGGCGGAGTATCGGGGCGGCGCTCTGACCTTCCGGGTGGGGGACAAGGTCATGCAGACGAAGAACAACTATACGAAGCAGGTCTTCAATGGGGATATCGGCTTTATCACGGATCTTGACGCAGGGGGTGTCGAGGTCTCCTTTTCCGAGGGGCTGGTGGTGAGCTACGAGAAGTCGGAGCTGGGGGAGCTGACCCTCGCCTATGCCATGAGTGTCCACAAGAGCCAGGGCAGCGAGTACCCCGTCATTGTCCTGCCCCTGGTGCCGGGGCACCATATCATGCTCCAAAGGAATCTTCTCTACACGGCGGTGACCCGGGCAAGGCGGTGCGTCATCCTCATGGGCTCCCGGGCTGCTCTTAATACGGCAGTGGAAAACGACAGGACGAAGCGACGGTATACGCTTCTGGCGGAGCGGCTTCACGGAGGACGGTAGAAAGGGGCGATGGGGTTGGAAAAACCACGGACAAAGGAGGAGCTCATCGAGGCTTCCATGAAGCGAATCGCGGAGCTGGAAAGGGAAAATGAGCAGCTCCGCGGCGAACGGGACAAGCTGTCACGGCGTATCAACGCCCATGCCAACAAGGAGGGAGCTACCTCGGGCTCGCTCCTGGCGGCAGGCAGCGAGCAGGAATTTTACCCGAATGAAAAGCGGGAAATCCTGCTGGAGATTCTTCAGGATGCCAGAAAGCGACTGGTGGACGGCACCCGGCGAGCCGATGTCATCGACTCCATCCTGGCGGCCAATCGGGCCGAGGGAATCCTGGAAAAGCGGGCAGGAGAGCTGAAGACCATCCTGAAGGGCTATAAGAATATGAACGCCATGACCCGAAGCCGATTGGAGGATCTCGGCATCGACATCGAGGAGACAAAGCGCCACTACAAGCTGCGCTACTACGGGGACAGCCGCTATATCATGCCCCTGGCCTGCAGCGGCAGCGACAGTCTGCGGGGAGGTAAGAACAGCGCCGCAGGAATCATCCAGAAATTTTTCTGACGCACCATCGAATGTATAAGAAAGGAAATGGAAATGCAGGAAGCCACCGATCTTTTTATTCGCCATTTCAACTTTTGGGACAAGCTGACGGAAAGCCAGAAGGCACTTTTGAATCAGCACACGCGTCCCGTCCAATACAAAAAGGGTACCCAGGTACACCGGGGGCCCTTGGACTGCATCGGCGTCCTCCTTATCAAGAAGGGGCAGCTTCGGGTCTATACCCTGTCGGAGGATGGGCGGGAGGTCACCCTTTACCGCCTCTTTGATGAGGATATCGCTATCCTTTCCGCCTCCTGCACCCTCGATGCGGTGACCTTTGAGGTCTATATCGACGCGGAGGAGGATACGGAGGCACTCCTGACGGATGCAGGAGCGATTCATAGCCTCCTGGAGAGCAATATCTACGCCCGCTGCTATGCCTATGAGATGGCTTCACGGAGGCTATCGGAAATGCTGTGGAAGCTGCAGCAGATTCTCTTCCTCTCTGCCGACAGGCGCCTTGCCATATTCCTCATAGAGGAGAGCGAAAAGCTCGGCGCGGATGAAATCCCCCTGACCCATGATCAGATAGCGCGCTACATGGGGACAGCCCGGGAGGTGGTAAGCCGTCTCGTCAAATACTTCACCCAGGAGGGGTATGTGAAGGGAGCGCGAGGAAAGCTGACAATTCTTGACAGGGAGGCGCTCAAGGAGCTAGCGGGTATGTAAAAAATCCCTGTCCGGCGGATATTTCCACTGGACAGGGATTTTTATATGCCTATGGATTTTAGGAGATGAGGCCTTCGACCTCTTCCTGGCCGATAAGGCCGACGGACGATTTCTGCTGGACACCGTCCTTGAAGACCACGAGGGTCGGGATGCTCATGACGTTGAACTTCTGCGCCAGCTCCGGCTGCTCATCCACATTGATCTTGCCCACCTTCAGGTCGGGATGGGCCTCTGCCACATCGTCCACAACCGGCGTGAGCATGCGGCAGGGGCCGCACCAGATTGCCCAGAAATCAAGCAGGACAGTGCCCTTCGCTTGCAGGACTTCCGTCTCAAAATTTTCTCCCGTAACAACTACTTCTGCCATGGAAATTCCTCCTTCAACTGCTGATAGATGGAGTATAGCAGGAAAGTGTGGGGGATATGCGTGAGTGGCTCACAGAGGGCCATTTGTCATTTCCTGGATAAATCCGTTTGAATGGAAAGAGTATGCGTGCTTGGAACAAGGAGATGAAAGAATTTAAATTGGAAGGTTGAGGATAGATTTTCCACAAAATTTTATGAAACACCTTGACGCACACGAATTTTTTCAGTAAAATGGCTTTTGTGATGTTGCGGGCCTGTGTTTCCAATAGCCCCGGAGGCACGAATTATCGCATCATAGAACGTACACAAAACAAGCTATTAAGGGGGAACTCGCATGAAGACGACGTTCATGGCGAATGCATCCAATATCGAACGCAAATGGTATATTGTTGACGCAGAAGGTCAGACGGTCGGTCGCCTCGCTGCGGAGATTGCAAAAGTGCTTCGCGGAAAGAACAAGCCGACGTATACGCCGCACGTTGATACGGGGGATTTTGTCATCGTCATCAATGCTGAAAAGGTCAAGTTTACGGGGAAGAAGCTTACGAACAAGCTTTATTTCCGTCATTCCGGTTATCAGGGTGGCACGACCTTCACGCCGGCAGGCCAGATGCTCGATCGCTTCCCGGCACGGGTGCTCGAGCATGCCGTCAAGGGAATGCTTCCGAAGAACAGCCTTGGTGCCCAGATGTACCGCAAGCTGAACGTTTATGTTGGCAAAGATCATCCGCATGCGGCACAGAAGCCGGAAGCGCTTGTCTTTGATATTCGCTAAGAGAGTTAGGAGGAACAAGATATGGCACAAGTTACCTACTACGGCACTGGCCGCAGAAAGTCTTCGGTCGCCCGTGTTCGCCTGATTCCTGGCGAGGGCAAGGTCACGATCAACGGTCGTGATATGCAGGAGTATTTCGGTCTCAAGACGCTGGAGCTTATCGTTCGTCAGCCGCTTAATCTGACGGAAACGGTAGATAAGTACGACGTCATTGCAAATGTTGCTGGTGGCGGCGTCACGGGTCAGGCTGGCGCGATTCGCCATGGCATCACCCGCGCTCTCATCGAGATGGATGCGGAGCTTCGTCCAGCTCTCAAGAAGGCTGGCTTCGTCACGCGTGATCCGCGCGAGAAGGAGCGTCGTAAGTACGGCCTCAAGAAAGCTCGCAAGGCTTCCCAGTTCAGCAAGCGCTAAGGGATATTTGGCTTTTGAAGGCTCGTCTGCTATGGGCAGGCGGGTCTTTTTTCATATAGGTTGGATTTGTGTCAATCTTGATTTTATTTCTGCAAGCAGGTATGATATAGTACAGTGGATATAAGACTGGGAGGACGGCTAGATTGCATACGGTTCAGATTTTAGGTGTGAATATTTCTTCTGTAACAATGAAGGAAGCTGTGTCCATTGTAGAAAAATATATAAAAAACAAGTCTGGTGCCTTGGTCGCTACTGCAAATGCTGAAATGCTCATGCGGGCAACCCATGACAGGGAACTGGCGAGTATTCTGAACAAAGCCTCCCTTGTCGTTCCGGATGGAGCAGGCACAGTTTGGGCAGCGCACCACCTTGGTCATGCGATGCCTGAACGAGTTGCGGGGTATGATCTTGTACAGGAACTCATGCGCGAAGCTCCTAAATACCATCATAGGATTTTCTTCTTTGGATCAGCACCCGGTGTGGCAGAGAAGGCAAAGAAAAAGGCAGAAAAGCTCTATCCGGGAATCGAGATTGTTGGTGTACGCAATGGTTTCTTTGCTCCCTCTGATGAGAAAGAGATCATCCAAATGATAAATGATGCCAAGCCTGATATACTACTCGTGGCTCTTGGCGTTCCAAAGCAGGAGAAGTGGCTGGCAAGGAATCTGAAGGCATTGAATGTCCCTGTTTCTATCGGTGTGGGCGGGACGCTTGATGTCATGGCAGGTGTTATGAAGCGGGCTCCGCTTTGGATGCAGCACGCAAAACTGGAGTGGCTGTTTCGTGGACTTATGCAACCTTCCCGAGCAAAACGGTTGCTGGCCCTTCCTCGTTTCGTCATGAAAGTACATCGTTCGCGAACATAGAAGTGCGTGATTTAGTAGACAAAGGATATTCTTTCGTCTATAATATTTTAGAAAAGCTATGAAGTCGGCGGTATCTATTGTAAGTACGGAGGTGGGGGAGTGTTCCCGATTATTTCAGAAGGATACCCATTTATTGGTGGATGCTTATTTCTCGCGATTCTACTAGGCTTCTCGTTTCACCCCATGGCATCCGTTGTTCCCCTGATTCTTGCCCTTTATTTCTGCTATTTTTTCCGCAATCCACGCCGCACGATCCAAAAGTCGGCAGATGTCATCCTTTCTCCTGCTGATGGGACCGTCACGGAGATCGTTCCTGTGGAGATGGACGATTTCGTGGGGGAGCCCTGCAACAAAGTCGTGATTTTCATGTCTGTATTCGATGTGCATGTGAATCGCAGCCCGATTGATGGAGAGATCAAGCTCCAAAAATATTATTGTGGAAGGTTCCGTCCTGCCTATAAGGATTCTGTCGGGTTCGTCAACGAGCATCATTTGATCGGAATTGAGAACAACAGGCTGCGCATTACCGTAAAGCAGATTGCAGGCATACTGGCAAGGCGCATCGTATCGTATGTGACCTTGGATGATAAGCTGGAGCAAGGCCAGCTCTATGGCATGATAAAGTTCGGATCGTGTCTTGAAGTTGTCATGCCGAAGGATGTGGCGGTTTCTGTCCAGGTCGGGGAAAAAGTGGCTGGTGGCAAGACCATTCTTGGGAGGATTTCAGACTGATGGATTATCGCAGGCTCATACCGAATCTCTGCACATCAATGAATTTAGTATTTGGGATGTTCTCCCTCTTTGCAACATACCAGGGAAATCTCATGTGGGGATCGCTCTTCATCCTTCTCGCCCTTGTGGCTGATGGGATGGATGGCAGGATTGCGCGCTTTTTTGGCGTTTCCAGTGAGATGGGAAAAGAAATGGACTCCCTTTGCGATCTCGTTTCTTTTGGTGTAGCCCCCGCGTTTCTTTCCTGGGTATTTGCGCTTCATGCGTATCATAATCTTGGAATTGCCATTGCTGTGTTCTTTGGGGTGTGCGCGATGTGGAGATTGGCGCGCTTTAATGTGAATGCGGACATCGTCCACGGTTATTTCATGGGCCTGGCTGCACCGGCGGCCGGAAACGTAATCGCCATGACGACACTGCTCTTTATCTTGACTGGATTCGACCCGCTTGACTATGATTATGCATACGCTGCTGCTGTGATTGTGGACGGATGGCTCATGACGAGTCATGTGCATTATCCAAACTTCAAGGGAGATGGAGCAGAACGTATTTTTCTTCCAACAAAGGTGCTTTCCCTGGTGATTTTTTTCGGCATTTTATATTTGGGGAGGGAGGCCATCCTGCCTGCTCTGGGAGTAGCCGTCTTTGTCACCTATGCCATTCTCGGAATTCTTAACTCTACATTTCAGTCGCTCGTAAAGGAAGGTTGATGTTTTTTGTTTAACTATCCTTTCGACGTTATTATGATCCCGATGCAGATTCTCATCTTTCTTTTTACGCTGTATTTTTTTCTCATCGGCTTTTGTGGCATGTGGCGTAAGCATGAGAAGAAGATTCTGACACCGATCAAGACATTTGCTATTGTCGTAGCAGCACATAATGAGGAAGCTGTCATCGGTCAGCTGGTCAGGAATCTTCACCAGCTGAACTATCCAAAGGATATGTATGATATCTACGTTGTTGCGGATAATTGTACGGATAATACGGCCGCTATTGCAGAGCAGGAAGGTGCAATCGTCCATCAACGTACGGATGAAACAAAGAAGAGCAAAGGCTATGCCCTGGACTGGATGTTTGCGCGTCTTTTTCAGATGGAAAAGGAATACGATGGTATTGTCGTCTTTGACGCGGACAACCTTGTGCACCCACAATTCCTGATGGAGATGAACAATCGCCTCTGCAAAGGCGACAAGGTCATCCAAGGATATCTTGATGCGAAAAATCCCTATGATACTTGGGTTTCAGGAACCTTTGCCATCGCCTTTTGGGTGATTTGCTATATATCGCATCTTGCCAAATCGAATATTGGCCTTTCTGCGTGCTTGGGCGGAACGGGAATGTGCTTTGCCACAGAAATCCTGAAGCGTCATGGGTGGCAGGCTACATGTCTGACGGAGGATATGGAGTTTACCATGAAATGCATGGCAGAGGGCATTAAGACGAGCTGGGCCCATGATGCAATCGTCTACGATGAGAAACCATTGACGTTCCGGCAATCCTGGAATCAGAGACGTCGGTGGGCACAGGGACAGTTCGATGTGGGAAATCGCTTCATCCCGAAAATGCTTAAAGCTGGCTGGAAGCATAAGGATATCCGCATGTGGGATGAATGCATTTACCTTATGCAGCCGCATTTCCTGATGATATCGACGATCTTCATCGTCATCAGCTATGTCCAGCTGGCATTTCCTCCCTTTTATACGAATATCTACACGTTCCTGCCTTCCCAGATGATGACAGCGATTATGATGGGGCAATATATCCTGCCCATGATTATCCTTTTGAAAATCCGGGTAAAATGGAAAGCATGGCTTTACCTGCTTTTGTATCCTGTCTTTATCTATTCTTGGATCCCCATTATCTTCTTGGGCTTTATCCATAGAAATGATCATGAATGGAGCCATACAAAGCATACACGAGCAATGAGCATGGATGATATCGTCGGAAATGTGAAAAACACAACGACATTTGAGCGATAGGAAAAACCGCTGCGTTACTCGCAGCGGTTTTTGCAAAGGAGAAATATAAATGTACACATTAAAGGTAGAGGCTGCATTTGAAGCTGCCCATCGTGTCGTGGGCTATCCAGGGAAATGTGATAGACTTCATGGTCATAATTGGGTAGTGGAGGCTATCGTAGAAGGAAAGACACTTGATGAATTGGGAATGCTTGTGGATTTTAAAGAAATCAAAAGGGCCCTCCAGGCAGCAGTGGACACGTATGACCATCGTTTTTTGAACGAATTGCCTCCCTTTTCTGAAGGAATAAACCCGACAGCAGAGAACCTTGCCAGAATCCTTTATGAAACATTGGAGAAGCATCCAATCTTTTTGAGAGATACACGGCTCGCCGGAGTCCGTGTTTTTGAATCGCCAAAGACGAGTGTTCTTTACACAAAGGATTGATGACTCATGGAAGAAATAAAAGACAACAGAGGAGAGAATTTGATTGAAATTTTTTCCTCGATTCAAGGGGAAGGCAAATATGTAGGCTGTCGTCAGCTTTTTGTGCGCTTTGAGGGGTGCAATCTTCGTTGCGCCTATTGTGATACAGAACATCAAATAAACGCCCATGCGTCATGTCGTATTGAAACTGGTGCAAATACAGAGCAATATCGTGAGGTAGAGAATCCGATTTTTCCAGAGAATCTAGCGATCATCCTGCAGGATTTTGAAAAAGAGACAAAGCATCAGGCAATCAGCTTTACGGGGGGAGAACCGCTTCTTCATGCGAGCTTTATCCAGAATGTTGTCTCCCTTTTAGGGAAAAACAGGCCAAAGATCTTTCTTGAGACGAATGGTACGCTCCCGGAAGCGTTGAAAAAATGTATTGGCTGTGTAGATATCATCAGCATGGACATCAAATTTCCAAGTATGTTGGAAAAGCCGATGTGGAAAAGCCAAGAAGAATTTTTATCTCTTGCACGTACAAAGGACCTCTATACCAAAATGGTCGTTTCCGAAGAAACGACCGAAGAGGAGTTTCGGAAAGGGCTTACACTTCTCTCCCGTCATGCATCGAACAGACTTCTATGTATCCAGCCTGTGACACCATTCCATGGTATTAGGGCGATATCTACTGCAAAGCTATTGCATTTTCAAGCGCTCGCAGCTTCCCTTTTGGAGGACGTGCGTGTCATACCACAGACGCATCGGATGCTTCAACTGGCATAAATAAGAGCATGTCATAATACCTCAGCATAACTTTTTGGGGTATTTTTCATTTGAATCGTTCATAAAAGGACTGTGCCTTTTTAGATAAAAGCATCCATGGTACTCAACATTGGCAAGACGATGGATAGGACAAAGATAAAGATGATGCTGCCAATGACGAGCATCATGGCTGGCTCAGCAAGAGCTTCTATGCGAGAGGATAAATTTGTCGTAGTTGTTTCACAGTAGGATGCGCCGTATTCCATCATGCGCTCCATTTCACCTGAGGCCTCCCCAGTGGCAATCATGGAGCCTAATATGGATGGGAAGAGTTTAGTGGACTGCAGCGCATCACTGAGTTTTTTGCCTTCTGAAACATCATTTGCGATTTGTTGCAGTGTATATTGGAAAGCTAGATTATTTCCGATATGCGTGGACATATTGAGAGATTGCGCCAGAGTCATTCCGCTTTTCTGAAGGACGGACAATGTTTCCAGCAGAATCCGCCAATGGGTATAAAGCGATAATGTTCCAAAGACAGGAAGTGCTAGATAGGCGCGATCGAGACGCGTGCGTATATTTGGCTGCTGTAGAAGGAGCCAGATAATTCCCCCAAGAAAGATGGTGCATCCGCCGACTTCTGGAAGGTGTTCCGACAGGAAGGAAGATATTTGCAATAAGAGCTCCGTAAGGAGAGGGAGCGGTACATCGAGACTTGATAAGATTGTGGCAAAGGTCGGGAGAACGAACAGTGTCATGAAGACGAACATAAGGACGGTTATTATCAGCAGAGCAACAGGATATGCCATAATTGACTTCAGCCGCTCGCGTGCCCGATAATCACGTTCTAGAAAATCTGCTAGATTTCTCATGATGGGCTCGAGTGCGCCGCCTGTTTCTCCGGATCGTACAAGGGCAAGCGTCATTTCGGGGAATACGCTTGGGAAATTTGCCATGGCAGCGGAAAGGGATGAACCGCGCTTTACATTCTGGACAAGCTGATCCAGCATGTGAGCATATCCTGCACATTTGGTTGAAGAGGCCATGGCTGAAAGCGCTACGTGGACAGGCATACCCGTTCCTAAGAGAATGTGGAGTTCCTGGCAAAAGAAAACAGCTTCTTTTTTTCCAATGGATCCTGTACCCAGCGTGACGGGCAGGGACAATTTTTTTGAGAGCTGATGCGTTGATTTTTCTGTAAGCTTTGTGACCCAAAGCCCCTTTTGACGGATGTATTGTGCTGCCTCGTGTATGTTTTCCGCCTGGATTGTTCCTGTCATCAGCTCCCCTTGGCGATTTCGCGCTTTGTATGAGAACTCCATTATTCGATCATTTCCTTACGTTGTAGCGATTGGAAAACCTTTGTGGATATTTGATGGGTGCGATATAGCTCGTTCAAGGACATTTCCATTGTCTGCATTCCAAGCTGGGCATTACTCATCATGACGCTCTCAAGTTGTGCATATTTCCCTTGGCGGATGAGGTTTGTCACAGCAGGCGTCCGAACCAGGACCTCTGTCTGTGGAATCAAGCCGCCGACAGATTTCGGAATAAGATGTTGGGCGAGAATCGCTTCCATCGTCATGGCAATACGAGAGCGTATGGAGTCGCGCTCTTCTGCAGGAAATAGCCCTTCGATGCGGGCGATAGCTTCCGTGGATCTTCTTGCATGCAGGGTAGCAAAGACGAGAATGCCGCTCTCCGCTGCCATCAATGCCGTATACATGGACTCGGCGTCACGAATCTCACCAAGGAAGAGGACATCGGGCCGTTCCCGCAGAGCGCTCTTCAGAGCTGTCGAGAAATCAGGAAAGTCGCTGCCCAATTCCCGTTGGCTAACAAGGGAGCTTGCTATAGGGAAAATGTACTCGATGGGATCTTCCAATGTGAGAATATGCAGAGAGTCTTTTTTGTTAAGTATGTTGATATAAGAAGCAATGGTGGTACTTTTCCCAGCTCCTGTATGTCCGCAAACAAGTACGAGACCGTGTCGGACAGCTAGGAGCTTGTTCCAGACAGGGAGGGGATGTATCGCAAAGAGGTCTGGTATTGAGGCGGGCAGAAGACGCAGGGCCAGGGCACGTCGCCCCCGGGTATGGTAGGCGTTCCCACGTAAACGATGTGTTTCATAGCTCCAAGAAAAATCAATATCTGCGCCCTTGGAAAAGGCTTCTAGGCGAAGGTTATCCCAGAAATGCTCAAAAATCCATGTCAAAAGCTCAGGCTCGGCCTGGCTGTCCAGCATGTGGAGGGTTCCTTCCGTTCGCTGATAGATGAATTGCCCCTCTATAAGATAGATATCGGATGCAGATTGTTTTGTAGCTTCAGAAAGTATGTTTGATAAAAAGGGATGATACTTTGTCTCCATTGCCATATAGAACTCTCCTTACCTCTTCTTCCGTGGTTAGGCCAAGTTTTATCTTCTGCCTCCCATCCTCCTCTAATGTTACGAGATGTGCCCTTCGGGCCGCTTCCTCCATTTTCTGACGTGGAGCCCGCATAAGGATGAGCTCTCGTATTTCATCGGAGATAAGAAGAACTTCCTGCAGTGCAATTCGTCCTTCGTATTGTACTGCTGTATCATCTTGCAATGCGCTTGCACTCGAGAATTCCGTTTCGCCGTCGTTTCGTGGAATGGAAGAGGCGACTCTTCTTACTAGGCGTTGCCCGATGATTCCCGCGAGGGTTTCAGCAAGGAGATACGGTTCCACATCCATTTCAAGCAGACGATAAATCACCGAGACGGCGTTGGACGCATGAATGCTTGTCATAAGCAGATGGCCTGTCAAGGCGATGCGTACTGCCATTTGTGCTGTTTCGGCATCACGTATTTCTCCCAGTAGGATTTTTTCCGCATCCTGACGCAAGACGGCTCGTAGTCCTGCGATATAGTCGAGCCCTGCCTTCTCATTGACCTGAACCTGGGTGATTCCGGATATTTTACGTTCTATGGGGTCCTCTAGCGTCATCAGGCTGGAGGATGTTTGATTTAATTCCGATAGAGCAGCATAGAGCGTGGTGGTTTTTCCGGAATTCATGGGCCCCGCCAATATGACAAGGCCAGAAGGGCGATGAATCAGCTTTCGGATAGCACTCAGATTTGTATGAGAAAATCCAAGCTCATCTATTCGCAGGAGTTGTTCCTCCAGATCCATCAGACGAAGTACAATAGTCTCGCCGTAGATAGAGGGAATCGTCGACACGCGAATATCGAGTACGCCTTGTTTTGATTCAAAGGAAATGCTGCCATCAAGGGGGCGGGTTTTCTGGGCACTGTCCATTCCTCCCATTACTTTGAACCGAGAGGTCAGGTTATCACCAATCCTTGAGGGAATGCGCACAGGGCATTCCCAGAGGAGTCCATCTATCCGGTATCGAATGCGGATATCCTTCTCTTGGGGCTCGATATGCACATCGCTGGCATTTAGCTTCCTGCCGTAGGAAAGGAGAAGATTCGCGAGCTGTACAATACTGGATCCCTGAAGAGCATGAGGAGCAGGGGTGTGCCATTCAAATTGTATCTTTCTCAGCAGCACTTGAAGCTCGTGAATCATTCTTTCTTGACAAGAAGCACGTTCGGATGGAGATGTGGTCATTTTTTCAGAAGCCTTTTTTTGCGTTCTAGATAGTTTTGCGTGTAATAAACCCCATTTTGGGATTCACGATAATCGAAGCCGTAGGCTCTTCTGCTGACTGCTAAGATGGGCGGAGCTTGTATGCGCTTTGCAATGGCCATGCCGGAGAAAAGTCCCCACCAATGTTCCAGATCGTCAATAAAGTCGGCAGCAGTTCGAAAATAGGAGGATACGAGCCCGGATGCACAGCCGATATTTTCCTCTAGAGTGCCTTCTTCATACCATGCCAGGAGTTCTTCGGGGGTGGCCTGCTCCCATCGCTCCACAAAGGAGCGGAATAAATAGTCGTGGTATGGGTAACGAATGGGATCTCCCTTGCCTTCGTCTACGTTTTGGTTCGCGGACAGTTCTGCGCTTGGTACAATGTCGATTATTCCCTGAGGAATGACTTCGGATTTATAGATAACTTCATTCATGTAACGAGCGAGGTCATAAATCTGGAATTTCCATAGATCCGCCAATGCTGCAAGAAAACCGGATTGATCTCCGTATAAGGTGGAGTATCCGACGGTGGTTTCCGCCTTATTTGCATTACAGGTGAATCCGCCCCCAAAGGCAGCCGCAACGCCTGCTAGGATGCGCGCACTCCTGTCGCGGGCCTGGATGTTCTCCGTGACGAATGAAGAGACTGTCAGGTGTTGTTCCGTATTCTTTCCCAGATTATAGAGCGGCGTTGTCTGGAGCTGCTTGACTGTGTGTTCGACAGATTCTTGAATGGGAAGAATCATATATTGACAACCGAGATTGTGGGCAAGCTGTTCCGATAGGCTTTTGGTCGTCTCTGAGTTAAACACGCTTGGCATATTCACAAGGAGTAGATTTTCCTCGCCGACAACACGCGCATATAACGCAGCAGCAACAGCGGAGTCAATACCACCGGATATGCCGATGACCACTTTTTTCATGTGGATATTTTCCAGGAAACGGCGTATGCCATAGTGAAGGGCTTGATAGATATGTGCGATTTCTGGTTCACCAGAAATCATAGGTGTATTCTTTCCCTCAAGAGTCTCTATCGATAAGATACAGAGATCTTCCACGTAAGAGGGGGAACAGGCAGATATCTCACCGGTTTTGGCGTAGGCTGTGGAGGCCCCATCAAAAGTATAGACTGTTTTGCCGTTATTTTGGAGACCGATGCAATTTACATAAAAAAGAGGCTTTCTCGCATGTTTTGCGTGCTTAGAGAAGAGGCGGTTCCGTTTTTCATTTTTCCCGAGCGTATACGGAGAAGCGGATATATTCACGAAGAAATCCACATTTTTCTCCTCTAAGATCTTCAAAGGGGAAAGTTCATAATCATCACTCCAGGCATCTTCACACAAAAGGCCGCCAATTCGATAGGTCTTCCCATTGCAATCGATAGATATGGGGGAGAGCATTTGCGATGGGGTGGTGTTTTCTTCCCGAGCAAGCTTTTGCAGGCTGAAAAAATGGCGGGAATCATCAAATTCCCGATAGTTGGGCATCAGTGTCTTGATGAGGAAAGGGTAGGGCATGCTGTCAGGCTTGATAAGCTTTCTGTCTTGTGCAACGAACATGGCATTATATTTCCTCACACGACCATCGTTGTTTTTCTTGTCCCAGTCTATGGCGATATTGCCAAAAATGACACAAATGTTATCCGTTGCATTTATGATTTCCTTCCCGAAAGACTCGCAATCCTTGAGAAAGGAATTTTTTTCCCAAGCGTCTCCAAGCAGATAGCCTGGTACAGCCATTTCAGGAAATACAACCAATTGGACATTCTGTGATTTTGCCCTGTCGATGAGCCGGAGGATTGTTTCTGTATTTTTATCCGGATGTCCCGGGATCACTTCGATTTGGGCCATGGCAATCTTCATATAGGTTCCGCCTTTCTTTTTGTATAGGTTCGTGGTAGTATAGGCACATGTGCACAGGCGTGCAACTCTTTCAAAACACACGAAATCGCTAAAAATGAATCGGAGTATGGATATGGGAAAGAAGAAACAAAGCAAAACAAATGCAGCTCGTATATTGGACACGCTGAAAATCCCCTATACGCTGAAGGAATATTCTGTTGACGAAAGTGACCTTTCTGCCGTTCATGTTGCGGCATCTATCGGCATGCCTATAGAAATGATTTTCAAAACTCTTGTGGCTCGAGGCGACAAGACGGGGATCATCATGGCCGTCATACCAGGTGCGGAAGAGCTCGACATGAAGGCAATTGCCAGCATTTCTGGGAACAAACGGGTGGAGATGGTCCATCTCAAGGAGGTCTTTGAACTGACGGGATACATACGAGGCGGCTGCTCGCCACTAGGTGTAAAAAAAACATATCCTGTTTATGTGGACGCACATGCTCTCGAGCAAAAGGAAGTCGCTGTAAGTGCCGGAAGGCGCGGCGAACAACTCATTTTATCTCCAGAGGATTTGATTCGCGCGACAAACGCAAAGGTAGGCCCCCTTATTCGTTAAACGATGCGGGGGACTGGATGAGGAATTTGAATCCTGCTTTATATGTTTCGCGTTAGGCTGATGCATATAATTTTAGCATAGAATAAGGGAGATATAAAGGTGGAATGACATTCAAAACGCCAGTATTTGATTTTGGATGAATTGTTGGTCGTGACAATGT
Organism: uncultured Mitsuokella sp.; assembly: GCA_945877355.1. Lineage (GTDB taxonomy): Bacteria > Bacillota > Negativicutes > Selenomonadales > Selenomonadaceae > AWVT01. Next base: position 19,818 of record CAMCRT010000024.1, read on the forward strand.
ATCTCTTGCAATTGTCATAAATTTGTGATACACTTGCAACAGAATTTGTCTTTGGGGCGGGGTGCGAATCCCCACCGGCGGTAAAGCCCGCAAGCCATGTTTGGCATGACTCGGTGAAATTCCGAGGCCGACCGTATAGTCGGGATGAGAAAAGACGGATACGTGTTTTTTTGCATGCAATCCTGGCCGCCAAGCGATTGGCGGCTTTTCTTGTACCTCAGGTCACGAATTCAAAGAAAGCTGAGGTGATTTTTTGCAGGACGAAGATTATATGCTGGAGGCGCTCCACATTGCCGCCTTCGCAAGAGGGAGGACATCCCCGAATCCTCTCGTTGGCGCCGTTATCGTACGGGATGGACGGATTATTGCAGAGGGCTGGCATCGAAAGGCTGGCACGCCGCACGCGGAAATACACGCGCTTGCCATGGCAGGCGATCTGGCAAAGGGCGCGACGCTCTATGTCACACTGGAGCCCTGCTCCCATTACGGAAGGACAGGGCCCTGCGCAGAGGCCATAGTGAGGAGCGGTATCCGCCGTGTCGTTGTCGCCATGGAGGATCCCAATCCGAAAGTCTCTGGCAGAGGCTGCAGGATTTTGAGAGACCATGGGATAGAGGTCACGCTGGGGGTCCTGAAACAGGAAGCCCGGGTGCTCAACGAAGTATTCCTCCACTGGATTACGACGGGCCGTCCCTTTGTCGCACTGAAGACAGCTATGTCCCTTGATGGAAAGATTGCAACGGCGGATGGGGAATCAAAATGGATAACGGGGGAGGAATCCCGAAAGCAGGTACATCGCCTCCGGGATACCTATGATGGGATTCTCGTGGGCATCGGCACGGTTCTTGCCGATAACCCAAGCCTGACGACACGACTGCCAGATGGCAGCGGGAAGAATCCCATCCGGGTCATCCTCGACAGCATGGCGAGGACTCCTCTTCATTCCAACGTATTGGTTGATGGCGAGGCGGAGACGATTATCGCCGTGACATCCAGGGCTCCGAAGGATCGCGTGGAGCGCCTCCGTGAGGCGGGCGCTTCTATTCTTGTGGCAGGCAATGGCGACGTGACGGATTTGTCCGTACTCTTGTCGAAGCTTGGGAAACGGGAGCTGACCTCCCTCTTTGTGGAGGGCGGAGCGCGGGTCAATGATGCGTTTTTGCGAGCAGGACTGATTGACAAGGTGTACGCATTCATTGCACCCATGTTGATCGGGGGCGAAAGTGCTCCCACACCGGCGGGCGGACAAGGGGTCAAAAAACTATCTGAGGCATTGGCATTGGAGCGCATGACGATGCAGACCTTCGGGCAGGATGTCCTTTTGACGGCCTACGCCAGCAGATCACAGGAGAAGCCTTGATATGTTTACAGGAATCGTTGAAGAGCTTGGCGAGATTGTTGCATTCCAGCACGGGAGCGTGGCCATAGCTGCTCATCGCATTTTGGAAGATATGCATATAGGAGATAGCATCTCTGTCAATGGAATATGTTTGACGGTCACGCGCTTTAACCAGACGAGCTTTCAGGCAGACGTGATGCCGGAAACGGTTCGTCGGACGTCTTTTGCGGATCTTTCAAAGGGGAGCAAGGTCAATCTGGAGCGGGCAGTGCTGCCGACCACTCGTCTTGGCGGACATATCGTCACAGGCCACATTGACGGGACAGGGGAGATACTTTCCTTCCGCCCGGAGGGAAATGCGATTCTGCTTCATGTGAAGGCCCCGAAGGAGTTGCTGTCAGGAATCGTGGAAAAAGGTTCTGTGGCACTGGATGGAATCAGCCTGACCGTGGTATCGACAGAGGCGACGGGATTCGTTGTCAGCTTGATACCCCATACCCGGGAAGTCACAAATTTGGGATCGAAGAAAGAAGGAGACCTCATCAATATCGAGACTGATATTCTGGGGAAATATGTCAGTAAGCTGATTCATCCGGATTCTTCCGAGAAACCAAGTATGCTTACCTATGAATTTTTTCGTGAAAATGGGTTCTAATCCCAGGAGGAATAGATTATGTCAGATTTTGCAACAATAGAACAGGCGATAGAGGATATCAAAAACGGACGCATGGTCGTCGTGGTGGATGATGAGAATCGCGAGAATGAGGGCGATATCATCTGTGCTGCAGAAACGCTTACGCCGGAGCAGATCAACTTTATGGCGACCTATGCCAAGGGCCTTATCTGCACGCCAATCGATGGAAAGCGTCTGGATGAGCTTGAAATCGGCCAGATGGTTACGAATAATACGGACAATCATGAAACGGCATTTACGGTTTCCATCGATGCTTATGATACGGATACAGGCATATCGGCCTTTGAGCGGTGCCAGACGGTGAAGAAACTTCTGGATCCAAAGGCCAAGCCCGCAAGCTTCCGCCGCCCTGGACATGTCTTTCCCCTTCGTTCGGTAGAGGGCGGCGTCCTGCGCCGTGCAGGCCATACCGAGACGACGACGGACCTGGCTCGCCTGGCCGGCTTTTTCCCCTGCGGCCTTTGCTGCGAGATCATGGACGATGACGGGCACATGATGCGCACACCGAAATTGAAGGAGTTCGCAAAAAAGCATGGTCTTCATATCATCACGGTGGAGCAGCTCATCGCCTATCGGAAGCGTACAGAAAACTTCGTCCACGAGGTCGCTGACGTTGATTTCCCGAGCAAGTACGGTCATTTCCGCCTGCATGCCTATGAAAATGATCTGAACAAGCACTGCGATATCGCTATCGTCAAGGGCGATGTCCGGGGGAAGAGCGATGTCCTTGTCCGCGTTCATTCGGAATGCCTGACAGGAGATGCTCTGGGGTCCATGCGTTGCGATTGCGGCGATCAGCTGGCCCTTGCCTTGCAGAAGATCGAGAAGGAGGGAGAAGGAGTCGTTCTCTATATGCGTCAGGAAGGCAGGGGAATCGGCCTTGCCAACAAGATCCGTGCCTATGCCCTTCAGGATCAGGGACGGGATACGGTGGAGGCTAATGTGGAGCTGGGCTTTGCGCCGGATCTGCGCGACTATGGCATCGGTGCTCAGATTCTTGCCGACCTGGGGCTCACATCCATCCGCCTGATGACGAACAACCCGGCAAAGCGGGCAGGCCTTGAGGGGTATGGGCTCAAGATTTCCGGCCGTGTGCCGCTTGTTGTCCATGCGAACAAGTTCGACCGCAAATACATGACGGTCAAGCGGGAGAAGATGGGACACATCCTGTCTGATGAGGATCTGGGCAATCAGGAATAAGCGTCAAGATATTTCAATCGGGATACATATACATTCTAGGAGGATGAATTATGGCAAATGTAATGGAAGGCTTTATCAGTGGCAAGGGGCTGCGCGTCGGTATTGTCGTGGCCCGGTTCAATGAGTTCATCACGAGCAAGCTCTTGGGCGGCGCACTCGATGCCCTGCACCGGCATGAGACAAAGGATGAAGATGTGGATGTGGCTTGGGTGCCTGGCGCATTTGAAATCCCCGTAGTCGCAAAGAAGATGGCAGAGAGCGGGAAATACGATGCGGTCATCTGCCTCGGCGCGGTCATCCGCGGCTCGACATCCCATTATGATTACGTCTGCAACGAGGTTTCCAAGGGTGTAGCTCAGGTGGGGCTTGCCACCGGTGTGCCTACGATTTTCGGCGTGCTGACGACGGAGAACATCGAGCAGGCCGTGGAGCGTGCCGGCACAAAGGCCGGAAACAAGGGGGCGGATGCCGCGATTTCTGCCATGGAAATGGCAAGCCTTCTGAAGAAGATCGGGTAAGGTGGATGGCGTCATGAAAATCGGCATTATCAGTGATACGCATGGCCATGTAGATGCTTGGTCAAAAGCCTATGAAACGTATTTCCAGGGGGCGGATTTCATCATCCATGGGGGCGATGTGCTCTACCACGGGCCGCGTAATCCCAGGAAAAAGGACTATGATCCAGCAAGGCTTGTCTCCCTCATCAATGAATGTCCGGTACCTGTCATCATTGCAAAGGGGAATTGCGACTCGGATGTGGACGCAAGCTGCTTGGAGGTTCCTATTCTCTCCCCCTATGCCTTTGCCTATATCAATGGCCTGCGCATCATCGTGACGCATGGGGATTCCTGCATGACCGACGAGGAAAAGGATGCGATGGCGAAGCATCTGAAGGCAGATATCTTCATCTCCGGCCATATCCATGTCCCGGTTCTCCAGAAGCGAGGCAATACGATTTTCCTGAATCCGGGCTCTGCAGCGCTTACAAAGCGGGAGGATAAGAAAAATACGATTGCATTGCTTACAGACAAGGAGATTCAGATATTCGATCTGGAAAGCGGTGACGTTCTCCTGAGACTCGACAATTATAGGGAATAAAACATGCAGGATCATTTACTGAAGGCGATTGCAGGCAATGTGCGCATTTATGCAGCTGTCACGACGAATCTTGTCCAGGAGGCAATCGAGCGCCATCATTGCCGTCATGTGGCAGGCGCAGCTCTGGGGCGCACGATGACGGGAGCCTTGCTCTTGGCTGCCAATATGAAGAACGATGAGGCGCTGACTGTCCAATTTGATGGGCATGGGCCATTGGGAAAGGTCATTGCCGACGCTTCTCCCAATGGCTATGTGCGCGGCTTTGTCGGAAATCCTGAGGTGGTTCTTCCGCTTAATGAAAAAGGCAAAATCGATGTGAGCGGCGGTGTCGGCCAGGACGGGCTTTTGACGATTACGCGCTTCACCGGGATGCGCAACCCCATTGCAGGCAGCATTGCCATCAAGAGCGGGGAGATTGCGGAAGATATCACACAGTACCTATATCAGTCGGAGCAGACTCCATCGAGTGTGGCGCTAGGGGTACTTATCGACCCGGATTGCAGGTGTATTGGCGCAGGTGGCTTTATGGTCCAGCCTCTTCCTGAGGCGACGGAGAGCGATATTGAACGGCTGGAGAAAAATCTCAAGAATCTTCGTCCGGTCTCGGCCATGGTTCATGAAGGCCTTTCTGCGAAGAACATTATCCAGGAGGTCCTCCGCGGCTTTGCAATAGAATTTCTCGAGGAAATCCCGCTGAAGTTCCAATGCCAGTGTTCCAAGAAAAGGATACGGGAGGTTCTTTCCAGCTTGCGGCCGGAGGATCTTGATCTTCTGATTGAGGATGGAAGTGCAGAGGTCTCCTGCCATTTTTGCAATACAGCCTATCATTTCACAAAAGAAGAACTGGAAGAAATCCGCTCAGGGCATTGAGCTGATATGGGAAAGAATACGTGCGGAAGCATAGGAAACAAATGCTTCTGCGCTTATTTTTTTGCGTTATTTATGCAAGCTGACATGTCTCATATATGCGATAAATGAATAAAATCGAAAATTCAATGAAATTTGACATTATTAATTTTTTGGGCTATGATAAAGGGCAGGACAGGGAAATGACCCCGTCAGGACATTTTGGGATTGTTTCAATTTCGAATAGGAGAGGTTGGTCATTATGGCAAAAATCGATCTTACACAGTATGGAATTACAGGAACAACAGAAATCATCCATAACCCGAACTATAAGGAGCTCTTTGAAGAAGAAACAAAAGAGGGCCTGGAAGGCTTCGAGGTGGGGCAGGTTTCTGAGCTCGGCGCCATCAATGTCATGACGGGCGAATTTACAGGCCGTTCTCCAAAGGATAAGTTCATCGTTGACGATGCGACATCCCATGATACGGTCTGGTGGACCTCTGACGAGTATCCCAACGACAACCATCGTGCCACCACGAAGGCTTGGCATGCAGTCAAGACGATTGCCCAGGAGGAGCTCTCGAATAAGCGTCTTTTCGTCGTCGATGCATTCTGCGGTGCAAACAAGGATACGCGTATGGCAGTGCGCTTCATTGTCGAAGTTGCATGGCAGGCGCATTTCGTGACGAATATGTTCATTCGTCCGACGGAAGAGGAGCTTGAGAATTTCAAGCCGGATTTTGTTGTTTACAATGCTTCCAAGGCGAAGGTGGAAAACTACAAGGGGCTCGGTCTTCATTCGGAGACGGCTGTGCTCTTCAATCTTACGGAGAAAGAGCAGGTCATCGTCAATACCTGGTATGGCGGCGAAATGAAGAAGGGCATGTTCTCCATGATGAACTACTTCCTGCCGCTCAAGGGGATTGCCTCCATGCATTGCTCCGCCAATACGGATAAGCATGGTGAAAATACGGCTATCTTCTTCGGCCTTTCCGGAACGGGCAAGACGACACTTTCCACCGATCCGAAGCGCCTCCTGATTGGCGACGATGAGCATGGCTGGGATGATAACGGCGTCTTCAACTTCGAAGGCGGCTGCTATGCAAAGGTCATCAACCTCGATATGTTCGCAGAGCCGGACATCTATGGCGCTATCAAGAGGAATGCTCTGCTGGAAAACGTCACGCTGGACAAGGACGGACGCATCGACTTTGCCGATAAGAGCGTGACGGAAAACACCCGTGTCTCCTATCCGCTGGATCATATCAAGAGCACGGTCCTCGATATCGTTTCCAAGCATAGTGCAGGCCCTGCTGCCAAGAGCGTCATCTTCCTGTCGGCAGATGCCTTTGGTGTTCTTCCGCCGGTTTCCATCCTCACGCCGGAGCAGACAGAGTATTATTTCCTTTCCGGCTTCACATCCAAGCTGGCTGGCACGGAGCGGGGTATCACAGAGCCGACACCGACCTTCTCCGCATGCTTTGGGCAGGCGTTCCTGGAGCTCCATCCGACGAAGTATGCGGAAGAGCTTGTCAAGCGCATGAAGGCAAACGGCACGAAGGCGTATCTCGTCAACACCGGCTGGAATGGTTCGGGCAAGCGCATCTCGATTCACGATACTCGTGGAATCATTGATGCAATCCATAGCGGCGCAATCAAGACGGCTCCCACGAAGAAGATTGCCTATTTCGACTTGGAGGTTCCGACCGAGCTTCCGGGTGTCGATTCGCATATCCTTGATCCGAAGGATACCTATCAGAATCCTCTTGACTGGGAGAACGAGGCGAAGAAGCTCGCCGGCATGTTCATCAAGAATTTTGAAAAGTATACGACAAATGAGCTCGGCAAGTCCCTCGTGGCTGCTGGTCCGAAGCTCTAAGACCCTCTGCGTATCATAATATTTTCTGAGGGAGCCCCGCTTGTCTCTGGCATACAGATGCAAGCGGGACTTTTTTTGCTTCTGTATAGAAAATCTATTTGTTGCTTTTTGTGGCAGATGGTATACTGGGGGAAAAAAGGATGAAAAAAGTACGAATCTAAGGAGAGCATATCAAAATCAAGATGTTGGATTTGCGAAGCGATATCAAGGAGCTGAAGGGAATCGGCCCGAAGCGTGCCGCTGCATTTCATCGGATTGGAGTGCACACGATATACGACCTGCTCGTTTCCTATCCCAAACGGTATGAAAACGGGGCAGTACAAGCAAATATTGCAGCCCTGCGTCCGGATGAGGATGTCATGGTCATAGGCAGAGTGGAGCAGGTGGAGGAGCGCAGGATCCGTGCAAAGCTGATGCTCCTTACATTTTTTGTGGGAGATGAAAGCGGAAAAATCGCTGTGAGCTGCTTCAATCAGCCTTTTTTGAAGCGCATGCTCAGACCGGGGAAGCGCATTTGTGTTGCGGGGAAGACCTCCTATGCATACGGAGGGCGGGGGCAGCTGGTCATCAAGCAGCCGCGAGGCTGCTTCTTGATGGAGGAGGATTCTGCAAATAAGGAACTTGCGAAATTCTCACAAATACAGCCTGTATATTTTCTGTCAGATCCGCTTACCCAAACGGTCTTCCGTTCTGCGGTCCAGGAGACATTGGCACAGGTCACGCTGACAGATATCCTTTCGGATGAAATCCAAAGGCGGTATGGGCTTCTTCCACGTCAGGAGGCGGTCCGGGCCATTCATTTTCCAAGAGATGAAGCGGAGCAGAATCAAGCGAGAAGGACGCTGGCATTTGAAGAGCTGTATCTTATACAATGCGGCCTGCTCTATATGAAGAAGAAAAATACGCAGACAAAGGCGGGAATTGCCTTTTCACAGAAAGGAACGCTTGCCGAAACATATCGTAACGCGTTGCCGTTTTCCCTGACAAAAGATCAGAGCCGCACTTGGAAAGAGATTGAGAGGGATATGGGGGCGGATAGACCGATGCGGCGTCTTGTCCAGGGGGATGTCGGATCCGGCAAGACGGTTCTTGCAGCTATGGCGCTTTTGAAGGCTGTCGAAAATGGCTACCAAGGAGCATTGATGGCACCTACGGAAATCCTCGCGCATCAGCATTACGACGGCATGGCGGAGTCCTTTCAATCGCTCGGCGTGCGACTTGTATTTTTGTCGGGCAAACTGACGCCGCGGCAGAAAAAGGAGGCCTTGTCACGTATTGCAAGTCACGAGGCCGATATCATCATCGGGACCCATGCGCTCTTGCAAGAGGGGGGCCGATATGCAAAGCTGGGGCTTGTCGTCACGGATGAGCAGCATCGCTTTGGCGTGCAGCAACGTGCCATGCTGGAATCAAAGGCAGCACTTCTGCCAGATGTGCTTGTCATGACGGCGACCCCGATTCCGCGCACCATGATGCTGACCATATACGGAGATCTCGATATTTCGACCATCCGCGAGCTGCCTCCTGGCAGGCCCCCTGTCCGAACCTTTTTGCGTCGTTTTGACAGACGCCTGCTCATTTACAAATACGTAAGAGATTGCATCTTGAAGGGCGGGCAGGCCTATGTGGTCTGCCCTTTGGTGGAGACGAGTGAATCACAAAATATTTCTTCAGCTGAAGAAGTGTATGATGAGCTGCAAGCCGGGATGTTTCACGATATTCCTTGCGGCCTTTTGCATGGGAGGATGGGAAAGCAGGAAAAGGCGGCAGTCATGGAAGCGTTTTATGCAGGGAAAATCAAGCTTCTCGTAGCAACGACAGTCATAGAGGTGGGGGTAAATGTGCCGAATGCAAGCATCATGGTCATAGAGCATGCGGAGCGGTTTGGCCTCTCACAGCTGCATCAGCTTCGTGGACGGGTCGGCCGAGGGACGAGGCATTCGGATTGCATCATGATTGCGGAAGCAAAGACAGAGCAGGCAATGGCAAGATTGGAGTTCATGACAAGGATCCAGGATGGCTTCCAGCTGGCGGAAGAGGATCTGCGCCTTCGCGGTCCAGGCGCCTTCTTTTCCGCGCGCCAGCATGGCCTGCCGGATCTGAAAATAGCAGATGTATTCCTTGACATGGGACTGCTCGTCGAGGCCCGCAGGGAGGCCCAGGGAGAGATTCGCCGGGGGGAGGATTTGAAGCATATTCTGCCGCTTCTGGCAATGATGTATCAAAAACAGTTTGCGCATATACTCGATACTTGAAAATGCAGGGAAATCTCCTTTAGTCTTTTCCATAAGAACAACTTGACATAATCGGCGGACATGTTATAATGACAACATATTTTGGGGGAGGAGTATAGGTTCATGACATCAGTAGTTGTAAATGGTGCGTGCGGACGAATGGGACAAGCTGTCCTGAAGGCCGTGCAGGAGGCAGAGGATTTAAAGCTTGTCGGAGCCGTCGATGTCAAAGCGGGCGATGACACAGGCCTTTTGGTGGGACTGCCCGAAAATCATATTTTGGTAGAGACAGAACTGGCTGGCGCCTTGGAGCGCTTGAAGCCCGATGTCCTGATTGATTTTACCCGGCCGGATGTCGTGTTTGGCAATGTGATGACAGCTCTCGACCATGGAGTGTCGCCTGTTGTTGGAACGACGGGACTTGATGAGCAGCAGAAAAAGGAGATTGAAAAGGCTGCGCTTGAAAAGAATACGCCTGCGTTCATCGCTCCTAATTTCGCAATCGGTGCAGTCCTCTTGATGCTGTTTTCCCGCCAGGCGGCAAAATACCTGCCGGATGTCGAGATCATAGAGCTTCACCACGACAAGAAGCTGGATGCACCCTCCGGCACGGCACTGCAGACAGCGGAGATGATTGCGCAGGTGCGAGAGAAGCATGGGCAAGGCAATCCGAATGAAAAGGAGCTCCTCACAGGGGCTCGCGGCGCAGATTACGAAGGCATGCGCATCCACAGCGTCCGGCTTCCCGGATATGTGGCACATCAGGAAGTGATCTTCGGCGGGGTCGGACAGTCGCTGTCCATGCGCCATGACTCGATGAATCGGGAGTCCTTTATGCCGGGTGTCGTGCTCGCAGCACAAAAGGTGCGCTCGCTTCACGGGCTTACCGTAGGACTTGACAAGCTGATGGACTGATTCGGATTGGAAAGGAACATATCAATGAAGGAATACAATGTTGCCATTCTTGGAGCGACGGGAGCCGTCGGCCAGGAGTTTTTGAAGCTGCTTGAAGAGCGCAATTTCCCCTTTAAGGAGCTGCGGCTGCTTGCCTCAAAGCGCAGTGCAGGGAAGATCATCCCCTTTATGGGGAAGGACTATGTCGTGGAAGAGGCGACCCATGACTCCTTTGAAGGAATCGATATCGCGCTTTTCGCTGGCGGCGCTGCCAGCAAGGAGTTCGCACCATCCGCTGTAAAGGCCGGTGCGGTCGTAATCGACAACTCCAGTGCATTTCGCATGGATCCCGAGGTCCCTCTTGTCGTCCCTGAGGTGAATCCAGAGGCGATCAAGACCCATCACGGAATCATTGCGAACCCGAATTGCTCCACAATCATCATGGTGATGGCACTGAAGCCCCTTTACAATTTGTCAAAGATAAAGCGAATTGTCGTCTCAACCTATCAGGCTGTTTCCGGCGGCGGAAAGGAAGCCATGGCAGAGCTTGAAGAGCAGGTGAAGGATCTGGCAGCGGGGCGCGAGGTGACACCTAAGGTCCTGCCCAGCGCCAGCCTGCCAAAGCACTACCAGATTGCCTTCAATCTCATTCCCCAGATTGATGTTTTCAAAGAAAACCTCTATACAAAAGAAGAGATGAAAATGATCGATGAGACGAAGAAGATCATGGGGGACTCTTCCATGCGGATCACGGCGACGACTGTGCGTGTCCCTGTCTATAGAAGCCATGCGGAATCCGTCAATGTCGAATTTGAACAGGATATCGAGCTATCGGAGGCGCGACAGGCGCTGGCGGCTTTCCCCGGCGTGATCGTGCGCGACAACCCGGCAGAGCAGGAATACCCCATGCCGCTTTTCACGTCTGGGAAGGATGACGTGGAAGTCGGACGCCTGCGCAAGGACTACTCGCTTGAACACGCCCTGAATTTCTGGGTATGCGGCGACCAGATCCGCAAGGGTGCTGCCTTGAATGCACTGCAGATTGCAGAGTATATGATCCAGCATGACATGCTGCACTGATCAAATCGTCTGGAAAGGAGCCCGATGAGGCTCTTTTCGTTGTGCGCCCGGCATGGGCGTACTCTAATGGGTGAAAGTCCCTAGGCCGCCCCG
>CAMCRT010000025.1 GCA_945877355.1 uncultured Mitsuokella sp.
AGATATGCAGTTTTCAAAGAACTTTGGGTATTTTGCATGTGGGAAGTTTGAGTCTTAAAATTACTTGGTTTTACATACCTTTCCGGATCCTTATGGGTTGCAACTGTAGCGACTAGATAACGGCTAATCTCCTTGAGCAAATCCCCAACGAAGAATCCCTTGAACGGTTCGTCTGCACTTTTTACAGCGAATACAACCGCAAGCAAGGAGAAAAGGCTCACAGAGGCTTCAGAGAAGCAACAGCTGAGCTGTTAGATATGTTTCCAAAACCATAGGCTTAGCTACAACGCTATGAAGAAAAGTTACACAAAACTCTTGACACAATCACCAGTTTTCGCACCGACGCATGTAACTAAAGCATTATATGGTGCGGTATAGGATGGATATACATCGTATGGTACTCCATAAGGGCCACTTTCAATATGTTTTTCTTTTCCTCCTAGTCGAAGAGTTCTAGCTGAGGCGTAATCGGGAAATATTGCTAGGTCGCTTCCTCCAGTGCTGCTACTTTGCGAGAGTGGCGACACTTCCAGAGCGCCGCTTCCCCTGCATCATGATATCCAGTGCATTCAAAAAGGAGTCAGCCCCTTGATTCCGGGGCTGGCTCCTTTGGCATGTCCTTGGCTTGTAATCAGAATGGGATGTCTTTCACCGTACCACTCATGTTCTCCGTTCTTGGAACGACGACTTGGAAATCAGCCTCGACATCAGCCTCGGATTCCGGGAAAAGCAGCATCTGACGCGGCTCCCGCTTGGCTGGCGGTTCCTTCGACATCGAGGGAGATTTGTCTTCCCCATAAGTAATCTCCTCGTCCAACTCTTCGTCCCATGGCTGCTCATAGCGCGGCATAGGCATCGTCTCTGCTTCCTCGACATAGAAATCCTTGAGCTCCAAGTCTCTGGTCAAGGCCATTGTCGATACGATGACCTTCGCCTCTCCACGCGACCGCGCGACTCCCATAAGCTCCGGATTCTTCAGATACGTCGGCTTGTGGAAAATGACATATACATACATCTTGCTCATCCTTTCTGCCGGGTCCAGCCCGGTACACCTCTTGAACTTCCTGCCGTCGTGCCAGCGAGGATTGATTCGCTTTCCGACACGTTGCGACGCTTGTCATGCGCACCTCCTTCATATGCTTCCATCATAGCCTGAAAGGAATCCGCATGTGCAAAACGGCAAGAAAAACGCAGAAAATCTCTGGAGAAATCTCACCCTGACGATTTTCTTTTTCTTGCTGTGGCGTCCCCCTAGAGATGACAGACCCATCATACTGAGTAATCCTGCAAGGAGCCGTGCCATAACGGCTCTATTTTTTATGTCTTATTTGCCTTTTGCTATGTTTAGCTCGTATTCACCTGGACCGCTGGTCCCGCAGCCGCATGCCTGCCGTGCCTCGGATTCGTGCCTATGATTCATGGTGGAAAATATATGCCGCCACATTTGGGAAAGAAAAAATATTTTTTGACGGGGGCTGGATTTCTGCACGAAGATGGTTGCAAGTATAAAATGTAACCATACAATAAGCGAGACTACACCACGAAAGCGGTCTTATACACGGAAACTGAGAGATTTCAGCCCTAGCCCGATTCACCCTGTCAATGACGGCCTTCCCGAATACGATTCTAAACACGCATCTGTACGCGTCTTATTCTTGAAACGATGGTGCGCTCATACCGTATTATGGGCTTGTGAGGTAGGTAGCAACGCAAAGGAGGTATTCCCCATGCTGGAATGCGATACTGACCTTGTTCTGAAGATGACACGTCTGGGCTCCGAGTACATAGAGCAGACCAAGTCTGGCAAATATCTCCGGTCCGTCCTCGTCTTCGTTCCCAGAGGGCATCGCCTGTTGCATCAGGACAGCGCGCTGGAAGTGGAATATACGTTCTTCGTCAGGGAGATAACTTGTACCGGGGGCAAGCGTACCATTCGGACGCAGTACATACGTGAAGCAGGGAGGTTCGTCAACCGCGCCCTGATGATGCAGTCGCCCAAGAGCCGCGAGGTCGCTGTACATGCATTGAGGCTTCTGTACTCATTCCTGGCGTTGGAGAGATGTTCCCTGCTTGACATGTCTTACGACACGGCTCTCGAGTTCCTTGACTTCGCCCATAATTCACGCAGATATGTGATGGGAGGTCCTGTCGAGGCTCGGGATTCGAGCACCGTCTCTCTTTATTTCACATATGTGAGGAGTTATCTGTCATGGCTCGGGGCATCATCGATGCATCCGATCCTGAAGACGAAGCTCTCCGTATATCGCGACAGCAGCGGGAAGGTGAACGCAACGTCGAAGGCCGTTGTCGGGGTGCGGCGTGTCCAGCAGAGCGGCATCCGCTATTATATAAGGCCGGAGGAGTACGTGCGTGCGCGGAATTCTGAAGCCCTTTCAGACCCGGTGGACCGCCTCTTGGCAAAGTGTATCATCGACCTCATGTTCATACATGGCCTGCGGCTGGGAGAATGCCTCGGGCTCACGCTGGAGGACATCCACACCGAGGAGGACGGGACGACGTGCATCGGCATCAGGAACCGCTTCCCCAGCCAGGGGGACCGCAATGCCAAAGGCGTCATCACCGTCGCAAGCCGTGCAGAATACGGCTCGAAAGAATACAGGCGGGAAAACGTAGGCTACCAGATTGTCTACCTTGACCCGCTCGTGGCAGAAGACTTCGATGAATATTTCCGTGCGGTCCATCTCCTACGTCCGCCCCGCAGGAAAGCGGACAGGGCCAAATACAAGCGCCACAAGGCGGCATATCTTGGACGCTGTACTGCTGACACCATAGCAGATTATATTCAGGACGACGCCGTGTGCAAGCGTATGATGCTGGCTCCGGTTGCGAACCGGAGCATCGACGGCAAGAACCATTATTTCTTTCTTTCGAAGAAATATTCTCCTTTGCATGACAAGACATGGAATTCCATGCTGAAGAAGATATTCGTAGCAGAAAACATACCGCTGGACCATGGTCGGAGGAAGTTCGGCCTGAACCACCGGTTCCGCCATGGATTTGCCATGTTCCTGGTGCGTGAGCTGCATTGCGATGATCACATCGCCATGAAACTCATGCGCCACACCAGTCCTGCCTCCCTAGAACCATACCTCAAGCTGACGCCTGAGGATATCCGTGACCTGCGCGCGAAATACGCGCAACGCATTTCCGAAGCCATCTTTGGGAAAAAGGAAGGAAGTACTCAAGATGAGTAAGTTAAGCCCTATGATGCTCGAATTCAGAGCTATTTGCGACAGGCTCATGGCTGCATCAGCCTGCCAGGAATACAGGGACGCCATCAACACGATAGAGGAATGGGCGTCTGCCAGAAAAGTCCCCAGTACTTTCCAACTCAACGTTGCTGGGAAACTGTTCGAACCCCTTCCTGTCGTTGCATCTGTCGAAGACGCCGATGTGTCGTTCTTCCGCAGCGTGTACGACGTTATCGCTGCAGCCGACAAGAACATCAAACACCGCGATACCTATTTCCGTGTCGCATTTTCAGCATTCTTCAAGGCTGGCTGTGTCAGCGACAGCTTCCGCAAGGTGTTCCCGGACGATATCGCCGATGCCGTTACTGAGAGGAACGCTTTGGTCGAGCAGATAAAGCGCGTGCTGTATTCCAACACGGATATCTCGAGACTCCGCGTCGCCTACCGTGCGAGCGACAGGAAGAACGCGGTAGCGATGGAGTTCGACACGGACGAGGAAGCACTTATCGCCCCTGTCATTGATGTAATCGCCCATGATACATATAAGAAATACACGCAATCGGATAGGATATTCACTACGCATCTCGCGAGGAGCATCGGCGGTGCCATTGACGATTGGGAAGACATCACGCTCGACATCATGCGCCGCCAGTACGAGTATTTCCAGTCCTGTCCCGAGACCGTGCCGCACAACAGGAGCTATACCTGCCAGCTCTGCAAGATGCTGTATCTCCGGCTCCTTGACAGATATCCGGGCATCACGGCAAGGACAGGTGTAACGAAAGGGCTGCTCTCTGCCTCCAACGCGCTCGAATATATCGGTGCCGGATATCGTCCTGTCACTATCGACAAGCTCAAGGATATCCCTGCTTTCGACGACTGGCTGGCAAGGCTGCCCGAAGGCACGGCGAAGGCGGGCTCCGACATGTCCCACCTCGGACACTACGTCGTCATATCGTTCTCGAAGATACCTGCGGCATACAAGGACGCCTGCAAGCGCTTCGTGTGGCATCATGATATCATCTTGACTGAGAAACAGAGGCTGGTGCGCGTCATCACGCAGTTCCTGCTTTTCAGGAAAGAACACAGGAAGAAAGTGGCACCCTTCCGCAAACAGGAATCCGAGGACGTGATACTTCCCGAAGAGCTGATTGCTTTCTTGCCGCCCCGCGAGCAGAAGAACAGGAAGAGGCTGGTCAGCGCCCTCCGCATATTCATAAGATACTTGCTGGATTCCGATTCCGGCCTTGCCGCATATGACTGCCTGAAGGTGCTTGATTCCCTTCCGGTCAAGGTGAACGAGAAGATAACCGCCGTCCCGGAGGATGACTTCGTCAAGCTGGCGGACGCGCTCCGGTCTGATGCCGAGCGCCCCGATGCTGATTGCTATGATTATCTGGTGTACAAGCTCTTCATCCTGGTATCCCTGACAGAATTGCGGACTGCTTCCTGGCTGTCCCTGACCGTCGAAGACGTATTCGAGCTGCACGGCGTATACCATATGATGATGACGACGAAGACGAGCAACAAGAAAAAGAATGACTATGTATTCCCTGCTGACATCTACAATATTGTGAAAGGCATCATCCGATACACCGAACCGTTCCGCAGGGAGGCCGCTCCTGAAGTGCGCTCTCTCGTATTCCTGTCTGAGCGGGGATCGGTGCTCACCAGTTACTGCATTACATGGCATATGAAACGTGCGTGCACAAGGTTGGGAATCCGTCAATACAGGATGAGCAACCTCCGCAAGACCTACATGACGGAAGTCGCGGGTCAGATATCGAAGAAGCAGGGTTCCCTTGCCGGGATGGGGCAGATATTCGGGCACAAGAGCACGACGACCACTTTCAAGTATTATGATCGCCCGGCAACAGACCGCAGGATACCCCTTGTCATGGGCGATACGCCATTTGCGACCAATGAGAAGGCCGCTGAACAGGTCGTTGATGACAAGGACGCCATTGCTCCGGAAAAGGTCGTCTACCATGATTGTGGTGCCTGCAGCAAGGAGCACTGCACGGTGCTCGGCTATCAGACCTGCCTCGTATGCCCCTATTTCATCACCACCCCCGCCTTCCGCGAGAACTTCGTCCTCAGGAAGAAGAAACTGGAGCTTGCAATCCACGATGAGACAGATGAAGATGTCGCAAACCGGTTCATGGTAGCGCTCAAGCGAGTGAACATATTCATCAAGGCGATCGACGAAAGGAAGGGTTGAGCATCATGTTGACACAGCACCTGCTGGAAGAAGCAGAAGGACAGAAGTATTTCAGTCTTGAAGCACGACAGGCGAAGGACGCCATAGAGACTGACTCGTTCGTATATGACGGGAAAGCATACAGCTTTTCTGCCGATATCTGGGATTTCAGCGAATCCGTCAATACATTGTTCCGCGAAAGGTCCAGACCTTATTGTATTGATTTCAAACTGCTTGATGGTGATGCCGCTATCGCTGTGAAGTGCTGGATATTGTCTCAGCTGTGCCCCGTAAGCAGCGTCCGTCACGTCAATGTCGAACGGCTCAAGCGGAAAAGCCGCTACCTTGCCAAGAGTTATGCTGATATCGGCAGATTGTACGGCACCACTGGGTTCCTGTCCCCATCCATGACCATAATCCAGCATTTCATGGAATCCCAGCGCGGCCTGCAATATTCCACCATCTGCGCGAAGTCCCATATCTATGCCGATTTCCTTGTCTATGTTCAGGAAGTGTTCGGCGTCGGGCAGAACAATGAAGGCCTGAAGCTGTTGCAAGCCACTGATGCCAAGAAAATAAATGCTACGACTGCGGCGAACATCCGCAAGCCTGTCAATCCCGTATATCTGGGGAAGCTGAAGGACCTGTGCGTCCGGGCACTGACGGACAAGGGCATGGAAGAGGAAGACCGCATTGTCAGTGCCGTGCTCCTCCTGCTGATATACACCGGACGCAGGATAGGCGAAGTGCTTCATACGGAAATACAGACGGTGCAACACGCACCTTACGGCGATAGCTCTATCCCCTATATCATGATGCCTCTCGAGAAGCGTGCTCTCTATACGGATGGACGACCGTTCATGGATGTGACCTACCTCGCTCCCGATGCCCTTGCCGCATATGAGTTCCTTGTCGTCACCTGCCTCAAATACAGGAAGCAGCGGAATACGACCCTGCTCATCAGCTTCCCCGGCCGGAACGCATTGAGGGATTGCATCAAGAAAGCCTACTTCCGTTTCGTCACCCGCTACAGCAGGCAGCTCGATGCCGTGAACGCCGAGGAAAGATATCCGGGGATGCAATTCATATCCGTGTCTGGGATAGGCAAGTATTTCGGCAAGAAAGAACCATCTTTTCTTGCTGGCCTGTCGCAGGAAAAACGCGATTGCACGACGATAGCCTACGCGACATTCCACCAGTTTCGCAAGTCCTTCGCAACCCGCAAGCGCGAACAGGGCTTCTCCGTCGAGGACATAGCAAAGCAGCTCGGGCATAGCGACCCGATGATGACCGAGGAGTACTACATCCATCCCGAATTCTCCAAGGAGAAGATTGTGAAGAAACGCACGGTATTCAGGGCCTTGCAGAGAGAGTTCAATGTCCTGGGCGCGAAGAATACCGAACGGTTCACCGACTGGGCGAAGAAGCAGTTCGACAGTGATGAGTTGTGCATATGTGAGGATGAAGAAGAGGTCCTTGAATATATGGCCTGCAATATGCCTCTGCAGACCAAGGAAGTCGGTTTCTGCTTGCTGTCTGGAACAGAACGGTGCACAGAGCGCCCTGAAGTCGAGCAAATGATGTGCGCGTATTACACCTGCAGCAACATCGGCTTCTTCTTCTTTGATGTGGCAGAGCACTACAAGTGGTTCTATGACCGACTGGAAGGTGCGAAGCTCAATGCGGCTAAGGGGATCGTCAATGCTGCTGAATGCGAAGAGAACCGCGCCCTTTGGATCGCGAAAAGATTCATCTCGGACGAGCTTCCCGAGCTGGAAGCTGAGATAGAGCGCCACGGCAAGGAAAAAATCATCGAGTGGTATCCTGATTTACGAAAAATAATCGAGAATCTTGCTAGAATAAAAGAAGAGATAAACCGCTATATTTCTAGCAAAGGGTGATTAGAATGCTTACAGATACCGAGAAACACATGCGTGCGACACTGCGTGATATGCAGCTGCTTGACGCTGAAAAGGAGCGTGTAGGAACAGACGAAAAGCTCAAGGGAAGACTGCTCGAGATGCAGGCTATCTACGACAAGGAGACCGCTATCCGTGAGAAAGCCATACGGGAATATATGGATCACAAAGTCACGATGAAGTCTATAATCGAGCAGGCTTCATTCAGTCGTCCGACTGCGTATTACGACAAGCTGTTGATGAAGTTCGGCAACCACCTGGCCAAGGAATGCATCAAGAATGATGAGACTGAGAAATGCCGCCGAGCGCTTGCCGATAGGCGGGAAGTCGAGCAGGCACTGCAAGCCGTCACGAACGAGCTCGTAGAGCAGGAGCATCTGCAGGAGCGGATAAGCCAGCTGGAGGAACAGGTCAAGAATTTGGAATTAGAGCTCGGCAATGAGAAATCGAAAGCCAAGATGAAGTCTAAACTCTCTGTAGTCGGTACTTCTGTCAACAAGGGAAAGTGAATGGAGGTGGGCGTCTCTTTCTGACGTCCACCTCCATTTTGTTGTATATTTGAATCAGCATGAAGTGATACATTTAATTATTTGCAGTTAATGATTTTTGACCTCTTGTGTATACTCCACACGGACTTCTTAAATGCCTTCGGCAATATTCATGTTTGAACTGTGTATCATTATTTATGTCGCCACTGTAGGCAACAAAAAACCCGTCATCACCGCTTATCTAGCGGGATTGCGGGCTATAAGACATATAGAGATTTACCGTTAGCCCCGATGCCGGTGGCGAGCACCAGGAGGAACCGCCGCCGTCCCGCATCCGCCGCCTCCGCCACCCGCTGGACGGCCTGGAGCTGATAGGGGCGGTTCGCGATTGCCGCCCGGGGCGGGAATGTGGCGAGGGCCTTCCGATTCCGCGCGGCCAAGCGACGGGCTGCCTCCTCCGGCGTGAAGAAGCCCGCCACCCTCCGGCGCGGGGCCTTGGCAGCCGGGTCAATGTACCAGGTCTCGTAGCCATTGGCGAGGAAGATGAGGGGCAGGCGCCCATAGGTGCGCTGGAAGCCCTCGGCGTACTCCCTTGCCTGCACGGCCCCTGTCTGGGCATCGACGCTGGTGCGCTTTGCTTCCACGAGGGCCACGGGGCGGCGGGCATCGTCGTAGAGCACGTAGTCCGCGTAGCCCTCGCCGCCCGCTATCCCCACGGGCACCTCCACATCGAGGTTCCGCCCCCGGCTCCAGCCCGCCTCCCGGAGGGCCTCGTCGATGAGATAGGCCCGGGTCTCCGCCTCCGTGGCACCATCGATGCGGAAGACCCGCTCCACCCTATGCTCCTGGCTGCGGGCCGCAAGCTCCGCCCGAAGCCGCGCCAGCTCCGCGTCCTTTTCCGCTAGCTTCGTATCCCGCTCCTGGAGGGCTGCCTCCTTTGCCGCGAGGCTCTCCGCCTGCTCCCCCAGCCGGGTCTCCATGCGGGAGAGGGCCTCCTCCCTCTTTGCCTCCTCCGCCTCCTTCGCCCGGAGGCTCGCCTCCAGCTCCGACAGCCGCTTGCGGTCTGCCGTGCTCACCTCGCCGGGCCGGGGCACCGCCGTCCTGTCGAAGAAGCGGCTCTCCTGGTAGTCGTCGTCCGTGCCATAGAGGTAGTCCATCCAGTTCGCCACCTGCAGCAGGTTCTTCAGGGAGAGGAACCCCTCCGCCTCCGTGGTGGTGGCCCCGTGGACGGCTGTATTGCCCAGCTTCACCACCGCCCACATGGCCTCATAGATGGGCCGCTCCGTCACCTCCGCCCGGAAGGCGGGATTCTTCAGCATAGAGGCCAGCGTCGGCGCATACTCCTTGCCATTCTCTCCGTATGAAATGGGCGCCCGGAGATCCATGGCCCCATAGAGCCAATGCACCATCCGCTCCAGGGCAGACCGGGCCATGGTGGAGGCGAGCACCGGCGAAATAGCCATGGCCTCCTCCGCCTGCACGCAGAGGGGCGCAAACTCCTGAAAATCCTTTTCCTTTATGAGAAAGGCAAAATTCGACTCCATCATGCGTCACATCCTATAGCTTGCTGCACCGGGCAAATCGTATATTCTTCCAATTTCGTTACTTCTACAGCTCCCCCTGGAAATCCTGCCTGCCGCCCAACGATAAGGCTGGAGCAAGAAAATTCAATTTTTGAACAAACCTGTCTTAAAAGATTATGAATTTATACGATAACATGCATAGGAGACTTATCCATAGCACAAGGAGGTACTTATGAAAGTCACATCATCCGTCGCCGCACCGAATGCCATTGTGACGGCCTATAAAAATCCTTCTCCCTCTCCCCATGCAGGCACCGAAGCACCTGCATACGACGTAGCCCTCTCCCAGGAGGCCCAGCAAAGAAATGCCGCCCAGAAGATTCGCAGCATCCAGGATTCGACGACATCCACGGGGAATCTGAAAGAAGCAGCACCGGGAGAAGAGGACGCCATCCAAAAGATAATGCAAGCGGAGCAGCAACGGCTGGCGGCCAGTCTCACAGAGAATAATGACAGGCTGATTATCGAGGACCGCCCGCTTGAGTCAATCCCTCGCACGTATCAGGAGGGACTGCTCCCTGCCATCGTGGCCATCGAGCACGAGCGGGATGCCGCCCCCTACATCGGTATTCTGTTCCACCCGCTCTACCAGGATGTGCAAGAGCACTTCGATACGTACAAAAATGCATATAAGACGCTCTCGAAGGGAACCAGCGAAGACTTCCGGGCATTCAATCTGAAGCTTGCCAGCATTGCAAAGGCCGGCCTCGACGACACGGAAGAAGACCGGGCCGCCTACCATATCGCAATGGGTGACTATAGTGCCGATGAAGTCAAGCACGCTTCTGCTTTTGCGAAATCGCTGCAAAATTCCGCAGGCGTCTACGTCGCCGCAGATTTTTACAACTATAATGTCGAGCATGCGACAGGCTTTCGCTTTTCCTATAATGGTTCCCTTGCAAAAGTCGGCGTAAAAGAACTTTCCTTTATGTCCGAGCACAAAGAAGCAATGACCGTCTGGACAAATGCCGCACAGGGCAAATACAAAAACGGGCAGGAAATCAGTGCCGCGCTCAAGGATGCTGGCCTGCAGGAAACAGCGAGTGAATACGAATCGATGCTTGCAAGTTCAAGCCTTAGCTCGGATTATGAATTTACCCACAGCGCCGGCGAGCTTTGGGAAACGCTTTCTGGATATAATGCGCCGGATAAGGCAGGAGAGCTGTATTCCGAGCTGCAGGAAAAAATGCGCGGGGCAGATTCTTCCCCAATGACATATCGTTCCAGCGATTTGAATCACGCGCTTCAGCAGGGGCATAGCGAAAAACGGTTTCTTGAAAAACTGATCGGATCCCGGCCGCCCTCCATACTGGTGCGGGAGAAAGGCGATCACTACCGCCTCCTGCCACCAGAAGGAAATGCCGTCGCGCAAGACGATGACGACTCTGCTGATACGGCAGAAGCGAATCCAAAGACCTATGCCGACGAGGCCATAAAGCAGCTGCAAGAAAAGATTGCAGAAATACGCGAGAGAAACATTCCTGCCCAGGAAAAGCAAAAGCTTATAAACGCCTTGAAGCTGCAGATTCTTACCTATCAGAATATGAAACTGCAAGACCAGAAAAAGGATACATCTGTCTGAAATCACCTCCATAAATACGTTGGGCGGCCGCGTTCATTGATTCCGCAAACCGCCCGGC
Source organism: uncultured Mitsuokella sp. (assembly GCA_945877355.1). Lineage (GTDB taxonomy): Bacteria > Bacillota > Negativicutes > Selenomonadales > Selenomonadaceae > AWVT01. The sequence continues at coordinate 11,043 of CAMCRT010000025.1, forward strand.
GTATTTTTTTGTACTCCTGCGCCTTGTCCAGCAAGATGCAGGCAAGAACACGGGCACCCAAGTATAGTGCCCTTCTTCCCCTTGATGGATTTTCTTGCAGAGCTCACTCGGATTGTACAAATCCATTGCGTGCTCCATTCCAGCGCTTCTGCATTACAAATACGTGACTGTCTCCTCCAGGGGCTTGCGCTGGAAGTGGTTTGGCAGGGGCTTTACATTCTCAGCCCGATAGCCGAGATCCAGGAGCATGAGGATGCGCTCGTTTTCCGGGAGGTCCAGGGCTCTGGCGAGCTTATCCGGGTCGAATTTATTGACCCAGCACCCGTCAAGGCCCGCATTCGCCGCTGCCAGCAGCATGTGGGTCGCGACGATGCTCGCGTCCTCGACCCCCGAGTCATGCTTTTCGCCCGGATAGGTGAAGACATTTTCCTTGTCATAGGCGACGACGAGCACCGTGCCCGCCCCATAGCGGCAGGGCGTCTCGCCATCGATGATAGCCAGTGTCTCGCTCTTCTCCGCCACATAGATATGCTGCTCCTGCAAATTCTTCGCCGTCGGCGCGACCCGTCCGGCCTCCAGCACAGCCGTCAAAGCTTCCCGGGGCACCGGCCGATCCGAAAACTTCTTGCAGGAAAAACGCTCTTGGATGACATCGGTAAATTCCATAATAAACTCCTCCTGTTCGTGTATCGATCTCCTGTATTTTGCAAAGTATTGCCTAATCCCCCTCTTCCCCTCAGGCTTATAAAAATTGCAGGCGCGTTGCCTGCAATTTCGTATGTCGGGGAAAATAAAATTTGATTACAGCATGGCCTGGGCACAGAAGTCCTTCTCACTCATGCCTGCCTTGCGGGCTGCGACTGCAATGGAGATGGAGCCTTCCTTTACCAAGGCGACAAGCGTATCCATCATGCCCTGAGCGATACCTTTAGCAATTCCATCCTTCTCGCTCTTCTCTTTTTCCTCCTCAAGATATTTCCGGAATTCATCGCTCATCGTTCTCACTCCTTCTTCTGTATGCTTGAAGCGATACTTCAGGTCGCTTGTGGCAGGAAACTTCTTGCTGCAGTAGTCTTCGTCACCACATACTGGGAGGTCCACTCTGTGAGCGTAAGCTTCGGGTCTTCCAAGAAGGCTCGCGTGATTTCCGTACAGAATTCGCCATGCTCCGCCATCTTCCGAAATTGCAGATCATCAATGGGGTTGAGCTTCTTTGCTTCCTCTCGAATCTTTATCATGGGGCACCTCCCTCTTCTCCTTTTATTATAAGCGAAAAGCCTTCAAAAGGCGATACTTTTCTATAAATTCACGACATAATCTGCCCACGCCCAAATAAAAATCCGCAAAGTCTATGTACGACCCTGCGGATTTTGACTGTATTTGTACCTCAATTGCCTCTCATGCCTTTTCCGGGAAGGCGACCACGAGAAGCATCTTGAAATTCTCCTGGCCGTATACGGCGTGGGGATGATTGGCTGGCATGACGATGGTCTCGCCCGCCTTTACCTCGTAGTCCTTGCCGTCGATGGTGATTTTCCCCGTGCCGTCCAGCGCGTAGACAAGGGCGTCTCCCTTTGATTCGTGGGTGCTGATGCCCTCGCCCTTGGCGAAGGCGAAGAGCGTGATGCCAAGGCCATTGTTCTGCACCAGCGTCTTGCTGACCACCTGGCCTGCCGCATACTCCACGCTGTCCTTCAGGGACAAGACCTTTGCAAAATCGATGTTTTTCAAAATAGCTGCCATGATAAAGACCCCCTTGACTATCTTTCCTGCAGCCACCTGCTCGATCAGACTGTGGAAGGAAAGCACCTAGAACTTTTCTCATCTGTATTCTACGATATCGCAAGGGAATTTTCCGTGCCCAAAATCACATATTGGACAGCAGCACAAAACGGTACGATTATTTTCCGCGGCGGCGGACGTCCTTTTCGATGATGGCCTTCCAGTCGGCAGTCAGGGGCCCGCGGGCTTCGCGCACGGTGCTGATGGCGGCGCCTACGGCGGCGAAGTTCAGGGCCGTGCCGATGGCATCGCTCTTGTACTGGACGGCCCGTTCAGCCCGGATGCCGATGTCAGCGGCGGCGGCGATGGCGTCGATGTTTGCCCCGAGGAAGAGGAACTCCCAGCCGTACTTTTCCTTCTGCCGCTCCACCATGCGGCGCACGTCCCCGTAGCTGTAGAGCTTGCTGGCGTTCTCCAGACCGTCCGTCGTGATGACGAAGAGGGTCTTTTCCGGCCGGTCCTCCTCCCGGGCGTACTTGTGGACGTTGCCGATGTGGTGGATGGCGCCGCCGAGGGCGTCGAGGAGCGCCGTGCAGCCCCGCATGAAGTACTCCTTCTCCGTGAGCTTTGGCACCTCCGCAAGCGGCACCCGGTCGTGGATGACCTCGCACACATCGTCAAAGAGCACCGTGGAGACGTATGCCTCGCCCGGCTCCCGCTTCTGCTTTTCGATGAGGCCATTGAAGCCGCCGATGGTATCACTCTCCAAGCCTCCCATGGAGCCGCTGCGGTCCAGGATGAATACGAGCTCTGTCAAATTCTTTTTCATGATAGGTTCCTCCCTTTGACTATTTCCTTATTTCCTTCGATGGTCTTATTCTACTCGAGAAACAGAAAAGGGAGGTCGCCCGCCAGGCGACATTTACGCGCCGAGGAGTGGCTGCTCAAAGGCAAAGAGGGTCTCGTTTATGGTGAAGATGTCGTACTGGCCCCGCTCGATGAAGTACTCTACGATGATATCCGCCTTGCTGCTTGGAGAAAAGGCAAAGCCCGCCCGGGCGAGGAAGTCCTCCGTATCCTCCAAATCGAGCTCCAGCGCCACGGCAAAGGCGAGGGCCGTAGACTTGCTGGGCTTGTAGGCGGGATTGTTGCGGATTTTCGAGAAGAGCTTCCTGTCTACATTTGCTTTCTTGTAGACCTCCGGATCCGTCTTTCCGCTCTTATCGATGAGCTGGAGGAGCGTCTCGGAGAAGGTCGCCTTCGCCCGCCCGATCCGCCTCGCGATGGAGCCCATGAAGATGCGGGGCCGCCCAGGATCCATAAGGGCCCCCACCATCTCGCCCGCCGGGGCAGGAGATCCCTTGTACCGTCCCCGCTCCCGGGGCTCCTCCCGGTACTCCTCCGCCATGCGCTCGGCGATGTACCGCTCGTCCAGGAAGCTTTTCACCTCCCGATAGAGGCTGCTCGATATCTGGAAGGCCTTCTCGTCGAAGACCACGAGGTAGACCGTGAGCTCATGGTCCGCCAGAAAGGCGCGTATGGCCTGGATGGCCACGGCGATGGCGATCTCCGGCGGACAGCCAAATATGCCAGCAGAAATGAGGGGAAATGCCACGGACTCGCAGCCTTCCTTTGCCGCCAGGGTCAGGGAATTTCGGTAGCAGTCCGCGAGCTTTTCCCGCTCCCCGTGCTTTCCATCGCCCCAAACGGGCCCCACCGTATGGATGACGACCCGGGAGGGCAGGCCATAGGCAGGTGTCAGGTAGGCCTCCCCCGTGGGGATGTCCCCGATCTCCCGTCGGGCCAGGAGGAGCTTCGGCCCCGCCGCCTGGTGTATGGCCCGATCCACGCCCCCGCCCACGATAGGCCGCGGGTTCGCCGTATTGACGATGGCATCCACCTGCATCTTCGTGATGTCATTTCGCACAATTTCAAATGGCATAATGCTTCTCCTTTTTCTCTCTTATTTCAGTTTAGCGCCCGAACGTGAAATAAGGAGAGCTTTTTCCTCCTCTTATTTCACGTTTGACCTCCGCAAGAATCAAGAATATGGACGACAATCAGCCAAGGAACAGGGCCTTGCCGATGGCTGTGAACACCGTGATGGAGATACAGCTCAGGACGGTGGTGTTCAGCACGCATTGGGTGGCGTAGTCGGGATGATTGTCGAACTCGATGGCATAGAGGGATGTATTGACGGCTGTCGGGATGCTGCAGTAAATCAGAAATACCAGGGCCGAGACAGGGGTGAACAGGCCCGGCAGAAAAGCGTTCGCCAGGAAAATCATCGAAAGACCCACCCCCGGCAGCACGAAGAGCTTCAGGAGGCAGACGATCTCCACCTCCCGGTTGAACCACTCGATCTTCGTCTGGGACAGCTGGGCGCCGATGCCCACCATCGCCACGGGCAGCAGGCATTTGCCCGCCATCTCGAGGACGGGCCACAGGAAGAAGGATGTGGCATCCACGCTGCCCCAGCGACAGAGCATCGCCGCGAGGAAGGCGTAAATAATCGGCATGTGCAATATGACCCCCAGGGCATCCCGCGGTGTGTAATGCCCCCGCGCCCCCTGGTAGAGCCCAAGCGTATTCAAGAGGACGCTCTGGGCCACGAAGAAGATGATCTGCACCGCCATGGCCTCCTGCAGGTAGGGCGTCTCCCCCTCCACCACAAAGGGGGAGTGGGAGAAAATCAGCAGGATGACAGCGATGCCGAGATTGCCCGTATTGTTGAACATCAGGGCATTCCGGCAGGAGGACAGCATCCCCTGGTCATAGTGCCGCACCCATCCCACCGCCGTTGCCAGCAGGAAGGAAAGCACCATGAAAAGCAGGAGGCTTCCCACCATGTGGAGGTTCTCCGGCGAAAACGAGGTCGTAAAGACATTCGTAAAGAGAAAGGAGGGCACGATGAGGTAGAAGATGAGCTTTGAAAGGGTCTTGATATCAAGATGGAACTTCCTGTCCAAGAAATACCCCACCCCCGTCAAAAAGAACAGCGGCAGCATCGTGTGCTCGATGATATCCCAAAAAATCATATCGCCTTTTCCCCTTTATGACCCATTCCATAAGAGAGCCTGCCCTATGGTCAATCCCCTTGTGCATCTTCTAAAATGAAATAATAACCCATCCAGCAGGCATCTTATTTCATTTTAGGCTGAATAACTGAAATAAGAAAGTCTTTTCTCCGTTCCAAATTAAGTTTTAATGGTTTTCATGCACTGTGATTTTCTCATCACCGAGGAGCTCTCCCAAGAGAAGGGTGCTTTTCGGATTGTGCTGGGCTCTGCCTTCTGCTGCCCGCTGGGGGCTTGTGTTGGCGTAGCAGTAGCGGCAGCTGTTGATGCAGGGGAGAGCATGGATAATCATGGCTCCGCGTCCTCGTCCAGCGCCTCCACGAAAAAGCTCACGGGGCGAAAGCCATCGTTGCAGGAAAGGAGGACGCTCCTGGGATTCTTCATCCACCCATCATAGAAGCCCTCCGCCCCGTGGGCGAGCCCCAGGACAAAGGGCGACAGGGTCTCCCACGCGCTCTCACAAAATCCCTCCGGCCGCCGCCAGCCCTCCGCCACAAAGACCTGCCCCTCCTCCATCATGCAGGGCTCCTCGATAGGATTCTCATACAATGCGATAAGATCCTCATAGCAAGCCTTCCGTATCACGGTGATACGAACCTTTTTCATCGAAACGCCTCCCTTTCAGCCGACCATTCCACAGGAAAGGGGCTGCAAAAATACAGCCCCTGTTCAATGCAACGTATGTATTGCCAGCCGTTACAGCCAGCAGCAAGACTCCCTCCGTCACGCCTTCGGCGTGCCACCTCCCTCGAGAGGGAGGCAAGCAAGGCTCTATGGTTTTGCAATGGTTTGTTACGCCTTTATCACTCATGCGCTCTGCCTTTACTAACTTCATGCGGCGTACCAGCCCATTGCTTAGCCTCTAAGCTTTGCCTCGTCCCCCTCTCGAGGGGGATGGCCCGAAGGGTCAGGGGGAGTCTGCGAGGTGGATGTTATCGGGCTGAAGGACGGGGCCCGATTCTCTTTTCATCGTCCTCTTTTTTAGGAATCCTCGTAGGGCCGGACGCGGAGCGTCAGGTTTCTTTTTTTGCAGATTTCCCTGCAGAGCTCGATTTCCTCGGCGTTTTCCACATGGTCCACAATGGTCAGGATGACATGTGGGATATAGGGCTTGCAGTGCTCGGCGAAGGTCAGCATGGCCTCGTAGGATTTCTCGCCGTACTTTGCCCTTGTGAGCTCGTAGTAGCGCTTGGCGTTCGACGCATTGAGGCTGATGGAGACCGTGTCGAGGAGGCCCTTGAAGTCCGGGGCGATTTCCCGTCCGTGGGCGAGCTCCCCTAGGCCATTTGTGTTCATGCGGGTCGGGGTGTTCGGGTGGTGCTCCTTTACGTAGCGCAGGACGCCGAGGGCCACTGGGAGGCGGAGGGTGGGCTCGCCGAAGCCGCAGAGGACCACCTCGGAGACGTATTCGTCCCAGTCAAAGGGGACGTTGGCGAGGGCCTTCTCGTATTCCTCGAGAGGCGGCTCCTTTTTCATCCAGAGGCTCGACTCCTCCCGCATCTCCTTCATGTTGCGCAGGCAGAAGGTGCAGGCGCAGTTGCACTGGTTCGTGACGTTCACATAGATGCCGCGCTTTCCCGTGGGCATCTCCTTTAGGGATTCCTCGAGGGGCAGATAGCGGCCGCCCTTGTGGGTTGCATAAATAATCATTTTGTCAGATCTCCTAAGAATTCTTCAAAGGGCAGCCCCCAGTTCGTCGGGAGCTGAATCTCCTCCGCATAGCGCATGGCCTTGCCGATGAAGCGCGCCGCAAGCTCCACTGCCTCCTTGAGGGGCATGCCCCGGAGGAGGCCGGCGGAGACGATGGCGGTGAAGGCGTCGCCGGTGCCGGTGCGGTCGCGCCCTGCCCGCTTCACGGGGATGCTCTCCCCCCGCCCCGCCTCAAAGACGAAGTTTCGGAGGTCCTCCCCGTCGGGGAGCCCCGTGATGACCACCTGCTTCGATCCCTGAGCCACGAGCTCTGCCGCCATGTGCTCGAGAGCCCCGTCGTCCAGCTGCCCGTCCTCCGGGTACTCCCGGTCCAGCAGGCGGCAGGCCTCCGTCAGGTTTGGTGTGACGATGTCCGCCACGGCGAGGAGCCCCTTCATGCGCTCGCACATCTCGTCGGTGTAGGAGGCGTAGAGCCTTCCGTTGTCCCCCATGACCGGATCCACGATGACCCGGGTGGCGGGCTTTTTGAACCGGTGGATGAAGTCCAGCACGATGTCGATCTGGGCGGCGGAGCCGAGAAAGCCCGTGGCAATGCCGTCGAAAACGACGCCGTTTTCCTCCCAGTTGTCGATGTAGGGCCGCATCCTCTCCGTGTAATCATCGATGTAGAAGGTCGGAAAGCCCGTGTGGCAGGAAAGGATCGCCGTGGGGAGCGGGCAGGCCTGCACGCGCATGGCGGAGATGAGGGGCAGCTCCACCGTCATGGAGCAGCGGCCGAAGCCCGAGATATCGTTGACGAGTGCAATGCGCTTCTGTTCCTTCATCTGTTGTCCACCTTGTCCATAGAGTACAGGTCATGTTCCGTGAAGCGGTGCTCCGCCAATTTCTCCCATTTCGTCCCCGGCTTTCCGTAGTTTACGAAGGGGTCGATGGAGATGCCGCCCCGGGGCAGGAATTTGCCCCAGACCTCGATGTACTTCGGGTCCATGAGCTTCACGAGGTCGTTCAGGATGACGTTCACCACATCCTCGTGGAAATCGCCATGCTCCCGGAAGCTCACGAGATAGAGCTTCAGAGACTTGCTCTCCACCATGCGGATATTCGGCACGTAGGAGATGTAGATGGTGGCGTAGTCCGGCTGGCCCGTGATGGGGCAGAGTGCCGTGAACTCTGGGCAGTTGAACTTCACCCAGTAGTCCCGGTCCGGGTGCTTGTTTTCAAAGGTCTCTAGGATCTCGGGGCAGTAGTTGTAGTGGTACTTGACATTCTTCGCTCCCAGCAGGGTGACCTCCCCCGCGCGTCTTTCTTCCACGATATTCGCTCCCTTCTGTACTGTCTAAAAAAGCAATGCCCCCGCATCTCTGCGAGGGTGCTTTGTGTCCTGGTTTACGGCCGTTCCTCTGGCTCGTCCTCATGCAGGCCCATGAATTTCTTTTCAAAGTTGAAGGCGCTCTCCGGGCGGCCGAAGAGGTAGCCCTGGATGGAGTCCGCCTTGCAGCGCTTCGTCAGGAGCTCGTACTCGGCCTCCTCCTCCACGCCCTCGATGCAGGTCTTGATGCCGATGCTGTGGCAGAGCGCCACGACGTTCTCCACCAGCTGCCGGTCGAACTCGTTCTCGAGGATTTTCTTCACGAACTCCCGGTCGATCTTCACGATGTCGCAGGAGAGGTATTTGAGAGACGCCAGGGAGCTGTAGCCCGTGCCGAAGTCGTCCATGGCGATGCGGATGCCACTCTCCCGGAAGGCGTCGAACCGCTTGTTGACGTAGCTCCAGTCGGCGACGATCTTCGACTCGGTGAGCTCGAGGGTCAGCGCGTCCGGCGGCAGGCCGATGCGCTTGATGGCGTCCATGACGTAGCTGGAGAAGGTATGGTCCTTGACCTGCTCGTAGCTCATGTTGATGCTCATGCGGAAGTCCGGGATGTACTCCCGCCATTTCTTGCAGGTCTTGAGGCCCTCGTCGATAATCCACTTGCCCACGGGGATGATGAGCTTCGTCTCCTCCAGGATGGGGACGAACTCCATCGGCGCCACCATCTTGCCCTTCGGGTTCTTCCAGCGCAGCAGCGCCTCGGCGCCGATGACGCTCTGATCCGTGGCATTGACCTGGGGCTGGTAGAAGAGCTGGAAGCCCTCACAGCCCGCCTCCACGCTGTCCCGGATGAGGTCCCGCATGGAGATGGAGCGCACCCAGCGGTTGAACTGGTCCTTGGAGAAGAGGCAGTTGCGGTTCTTGCCCTCCCGCTTTGCCATGTCAAGGGCTGCCTCTGCGTGCTTGTGGAGCACCAGGTAGTCCTTGCCCGCCTGGGGGTAGAAGACCGTGCCAGCCGACGCGGTACAGAAGAGCTGGTGGTTCTCGATGTCCATGGGCTGGGCCAGCGTGCTCTGGATGGCGATGTAGAGCTTTCCGATATCCTCCTCCGTCGCTCCCTTGTAGAGGATGGCGAACTCGTCCCCGTCCAGCTTGTACAGGTCCTGGCTGCTGTCGAGCATCATCTCGAGGCGCTTTGCGACGTATTTCAGGATCTGGTCGCCGGCGAGGCGGTTGTAGGTCTCATTGAAAATCTTGAAGTCGTCGAGGCCCAGCACCATGATGGCGCCGCCCTTGCCTGTCGCACGATACTCGTCAAGGGCAGAGCGGACGGCCTCGGCGAACTGGTACTTGTTGAGGAGCCCGGTGATGGCATCCGCCCGGTTTCGACGGGCGAGGCGGCGCAGGAAGCCCACATAGAGCTCCGGCTTGCCGTCGCGGCTCATGCCGACCCGGCCGTGGATCTGGATCCAGACGTACTCCCCGGAGCGATCCTTCAGGCGCACCTCCAGCGTGAAGTCCGCCGGCTTTCCCGTCCTGCGGTAGGACTCCACATACGACTCGTAGGCCTCCACATCATCCGGGTGGAGAAGCTCCTTGGCGTACTCGGTATGAACCTCGATGATCTCACCTGCCACATCGAAATCCTGGGCGAAGTTTGGCGAGAATACGCCGACATTTTCCTGCAGGTCGATCATGAAGAGATAGCTCTCCGTCGTTCGCTTGAGGAGGTCGAAGAAGTATTTGTATCGCTTCAGTACGGGGGTGATGTTCGCTCGATTGCTCTTGTTCATTCTATCATCCAATCCCTTTCAGATTTTGAAAATGGATATAGCATAGACATGATATCACATTTTATCGTCAATACTAGCTACATCATACATTAGTTTTCTAATAAAATCAAGTCGAACAGCACAATTTCCCAAAAATATAGGACTTTTTTCCAGATAATCGGCGGCAAGACGCAAAAAGACCGCAAAGGGCGACTTGCCCTTTGCGGCCTTCCGGGAGCGGCTTTCAAAAGCCGTCCGTATTAGTGATTGAAGATGTTCCTGAGTGCCTGCTTGTTGACATCGCGGTTCAGCTGAGCAAGATGCTGGGTCAGCTTGATGCCCTTCGGGCAGACAGCTTCGCAGTTCTGGCTGTTGCCGCAGCTCGTGATGCCGCCCTTCTCCATCAGCGCATTGAGGCGGTTCGGCTCATTGTACTTGCCGATGGGGTTCAGGTTGAAGAGCAGCGCCTGCGCTGTCGGAGCCGGTCCGATGAAGTCGGACTGGGGTCCCACGTTCGGGCAGGCCTCGAGGCAGCAGCCGCAGGTCATGCAGTGGGAAATCTCGTAGCAGGTCTCCGCCGTATGCGGATCCTGGCGCGGTGCGTCCGGTGCCTCCCAGCTGCCGTCCACATCGATCCAGCCCTGGATGCGCTTGAGGCTCTCGAACATGACGGAGCGATCGATGAGCAGATCCCGGATGACCGGGAACGTGCGGGCCGGCTGCAGGCGGATGGGCTGCTCCAGCTTGTCGATAAGCGAGCAGCAGGCCTGGCGGGCACGGCCGTTGATGACCATCATGCAGGCACCGCAGACCTTCTCCAGGCAGTTGCACTCCCAGGTGACCGGGGCAACCTTCTTGCCCTCGACAGTCACCGGGTTCTTCTGGATCTCCATGAGAGCCGCGACCACGTTGAGGCCGGGGCGATAGTCCACATCGAACTCCTGGGTGTAGGGCTTCTCGTTCGGCCCGTCCTGGCGCTCGATGATGAATCTTACTTTCTTCTGTTCTGCCATTTTATTTCCTCCCTCTTACCGTAGTCCCATTACTCTTTCTTTGCCACAGCATAGTTGCGGAGGCGCGGCTTGATGAGAGAGTGCTCGAACTCGCGATAAGAAACGACAGGAGCCTGCTTTTCCGCATCGTACTTGACGACGGTGGTGCGCATGAAGCGCTTGTCGTCACGCTCGAAGAAGACGAGGTCGCCCTTGCTGTCGTGGGCACGGTTCGTCTTCGGGTCGAAGGTGGGCTCGCCCACCTTGTCGATGATGCGCTGCTTGAGCTCCGGATCCATGTCCTTCCACTCGTTCTCGAGAACGATCTTTGCATGGGCGCCGCGGCTCTCATCGCGCTCGAGAGCAGCCTCGGTGATGGCCTGGGCGTAGATGATCATGTTGCGCAGCTGGCGAGCGAACATGGCTTCCTGGTTTGCCCAGGTGCCGTGATCCGTGAGGCCGATGTTGTCCCAGCGCTTGAGGATCTCACGAAGCTCCTTGACGCACTCGGCAAGGCCGCTGTTGTCGCGCTCGACGGAGACATACTTGTACATGATGTCGCCGAGCTCATGGTGGAGCTGGTGGGCATTCTCCGAGCCGCTCATGGCGCGGATCTTGTCAAACTCTGCCACGCACTCGCGCTGAGCCGTCTCCATCTCCTCATTCGTGAGAGCATCGCCGAGCTCGCCGGAGCGGCCGAGGCGAAGGGCCTCCGGGCCAGCGACGAGGCCGGAGTAGGTGGCGGAGAGCAGGGAGTTGGCGCCGAGACGGTTTGCACCGTGGTACTGGTAGTCGCACTCGCCTGCAGCCATGAGGCCGGGGATGTTCGTGTGGTGCATGCGGTCGACCCAGATGCCGCCCATGGAGTAGTGGATGGAGGGGAAGATCTCCATCGGCACCTGGCGGGGATCCTTGCCTACGAAGTCATCGTACATCTCGAGGATGCCGCCGAGCTTGCGCTCGAGATAGTCGGCCGGGATATGGGAGAGGTCCAGGTAGACGCGGTTCGGGTTCTGCATGCCAAGGCCCATGTGGACGACGACCTTGTAGATGGCGCGGCTTGCCACGTCACGCGGGACGAGGTTGCCGTAGGCCGGGTACATGTCCTCGAGGAAGTACCAGCGCTCCTTCTCCCCCGTCTCCGGGTTCTTGCGCCAGACCCAGACGCGTCCGCCCTCGCCGCGGCAAGCCTCGCTCATCAGGCGGTTCTTGTCGGAGCCCGGGATAGCCGTCGGATGGATCTGGAGGAACTCCGGATTGCCGATCTCAGCACCCTGCTGATAGACGGAGGAAACAGCGGAGCCGTTGCAGATGGTGGACGCCGTGCAGCGGCCATACACCTGGCCAGGGCCGCCGGTGGCGAGGATGACCACATCCGCCGGGAAGGCCTTGATCTCGTTGGAGTTCATGTTCTGGGCGACGATGCCGCGGCAGATGCCCTGCTTGTTGCGAATGATGCGGATGAACTCCCAGTACTCGAACTTGCGGAGCTTGTCGCCGCCCTTGACCTCCCAGCGACGAACCTGCTCGTCGAGGGCGTAGAGGAGCTGCTGGCCCGTGGTGGAGCCGGCGAAGCAGGTGCGCTTGTTCTTCTGGCCGCCGAAGTTACGCATGTCGAGCGTGCCTTCCGGCGTACGGGTGAAGGGGACGCCCATGCGATCGAACATCTTGATGATCTTCGGAGCCGTCTCCACCATGCCCTTGACAGCGAGCTGGTCAGCGAGGAAGTCGCCGCCATAGACCGTGTCGTCGAAGTGCTCATAGATGGAGTCGTGCTCGCCCTTCAGGTCCATGCAGGCGTTGATGCCGCCCTGGGCGCAGAGGGAATGGGAGCGCTTCACCGGGCAATAGGAGAAGAGATCGACGCTGGAGCCGTCTTCCAGGATCTTGAGCGTCGCCATAAGGCCGGCGAGGCCGCCGCCCACGATGATGACTTTTACGGGTTTCTTTGCCATATTTTACTCCTTAAAAACGAATCGTGCCTTACATGACGAAGTAGCCGGCCATGAATGCGATGGTGACGAGGCTCATGGCGAGGCACAGAAGCATCGAGAGAACGTTGATGACGCTCTGGACGCGGGGGCCTTTCGCGATGCCCCAGGTCATCGTGAAGGTGGTGATGCCGTTGCAGAAGTGGAAGATCGCTGCAATCATGCCGATGGTGTAGATGACCGCGACCAAGGGGCTTCCCGTGAAGTAGCTGTGGAGGAGCTCATACGAGATGGGCGTGCCGCCGATGGCCTTCGTCAGGATGCGCAGGTAGAACACGTGCCAGATGAGGAAGACCACGAGGAACCAGGCCGTCCAGCGCTGCAGTGCGAACTGCCAGTTCTTCAGGTAGGTGTACTGGCCCGGGTTGTTCTTTGCCTGCAGGGCGATGTAGATGCCGTAGATGGCATGGAAGAGCAGCGGCAGAGCCACTGCGAAGATCTCGAGGCCGAGGAAGATCGGATGGGGGATCTGCTCCATCATTGCCATGGCCTCATTGAAGACCGTCGGGCCGCCGAGTGCCTTCGCATTCGTCAGGACGTGCTCCAGCAGGAAGCCGCCGACGGCCAAGAGGCCGACTACCGAATGAAGGCGGCGCAGGTAAAAGGTTACATGAAACATTCTATACCTCCTATGAGTTCGGGGAAATCCCATGTATATCAGTAGCCCTGAAGGGTACGATATTTCTTCTGGTTCACGTCGTAGAGATTATTGCCCTGGCAGTCGATGACGACGATGCAAGGGAAATCCTCGACGGTGAGACGGGCGACGGCTTCCGGGCCGAGCTCCGGATAGGCAAGCACCTCATACTTCTTGACGGACTTGGCGATGAGGGCCGCTGCGCCGCCGACGGCTGCGAAGTAGGTGACGCCATTCTTTATCATGGAGTCCACGACTTCCTTGCTGCGGGAGCCCTTGCCGATCATGCCCTTGATGCCCTGCTCGAGCATCGTCGGCGTGTAGGCGTCCATGCGGCCGGAGGTCGTCGGGCCGCAGGAGCCGATGGGGTCGCCAGGCTTAGCTGGCGTGGGGCCCAGGTAGTAGACCATCTGGTTCTTCCAGTCCACCGGGAGCTTCTCGCCCTTGGCAAGGGCCTCGCACATGCGCTTGTGGGCGGCGTCGCGAGCTGCGATGATCTCGCCCGTGATGAGCACGTTGTCACCGATCTTGAGCTTCCGGCTCATCTCTTCCGTAAAGGGTGTATGAATGCGAATGGGTTCTGCCATGTTACTCTCTCCTTCTAATCAGAAATCTCTACAAGGAAATGCGCGTCTTAGAGGACGCGGGACGCATGGCGCATCGCATGGCAGCAGATGGTCACGGCGACGGGGAGGCCGGCGATATGGGTCGGGCCCCACTCGATGTTGACGGCGAGAGCCGACGTGGTGCCGCCCAGCTGAGGTCCGATGCCCGTCTCATTGATGAGGGTCAGGAGCTCCTCCTCCAGCTTTGCGTACTCCGGCATGGGGTTGCGCTCGTCGATGGAGCGGGTCAGCGCCTTCTTGGAGAGGAGCGCCGCCCGGTCCATGGTGCCGCCGATGCCGATGCCCACGACCATCGGCGGGCAGGGGTTCATGCTGGCGTGGAGGATGATGTCCATGACAGCCTTCTTCACACCCTCGACGCCGTCGGCCGGCACGAGCATGCGGACGCCGGACTTGTTCTCGGAGCCGAAGCCCTTCGGGGCGATCGTGATCTTGAGCTTGTCGCCCTCCACGATCTTCGTGTAGATGACGCCCGGCGTGTTGTTCTTCGTGTTCACGCGGTTGAAGAGCGGCTCTGCCACGACGGACTTGCGGAGGTAGCCCTCCGTATAGCCCTTGGCGATGCCCTCATTGATGGCATCCTCCAGGAGGCCGCCCGTGATGTGAAGATCCTGCCCGACCTCCACGAACACGATGGTCATGCCCGTATCCTGGCAGTACGGACGATCCTCTGCGCGAGCGATCTCCGCGTTCTTGATGATCTGATCAAGAACAGCCTGGCCCACGGGAGACTTCTCCGTCTCGCGGCCACGCTTCAGGCCTTCATACACATCCTTTGGAAGATAGTACGCCGCTTCCTTGCACATCTGCGCAACGGCATCCGTGATTTGTTTTGCGTCGAGTTCTCGCAAAGTAATCCCCTCCATAAATATAACTTATCACTTTCGCATTTCATATTATCACAATTCGGCCGCTCTTTCAAGAACGAAAACGCCCGCAAACCCGCGAAAAATAATGAACCGCGTTCATCTTTGAAGGCTTCTCAGGATACAAAAAAACAGCACGCTTAAACGAATTCTAAGCATGCTGTCTGCCATTCACATGGGTTCATGGACCTCAGCCTGGACGATTTTCGGCCGGGCCATGCGGATGATTTCGACATGGGGCTTTTCCCCGGCGTGGAGCGTCATGAGGGCGAAGGACCCCTCCGCCGCGTCCCGAGGCCTTGCGAGGCTGCCGGGATTCACCACGAGAATGCCGTCCTCCGCCTCCCGGATCTCCACCACATGGGTGTGCCCGTAGATGGCGATGTCCGCCTCCGCATCCCTCGCCGCCTCCCGCAGGAGCTCTGTGGTATGGCGCACCCCGAGGGTATGGCCGTGGGCGAGGAATATGGTGTGCCCATCCAGATAGAGGACCTCCTCATCCTTCACTTGGGCATTGGGCCAGTCGCAGTTGCCCGCCACGCTGTAGACGGTCTTATCCGTCATGCGCCCCATGTACTCCGCATCGGGCACCACGTCCCCCGCATGGAGCCAGACCTCCACAGTCTCTACCGCCGGGAGCGCCAGAAGCGCATCCATGGCCCGCCTGTCCCCATGGGTATCACTTACGATTCCGACTACCATAATATGCCTCCAGCTTTTTCAGCATCGCCCGAAGCGCCTTGCCCCTATGGCTGATTGCCTGCTTCTCCTGCAGGGTCAGCTCCGCCATGTGGCGATCGGGATAGTCCTCCGGGATAAAGTAGGGGTCGTAGCCAAAGCCCCCCTCGCCCCTGGGCGTCAGGATGACCTTGCCATCACAGCGCCCCTCCGTCAGATACGCTGTGCCGTCGGGTGCGGCGAAGGCCATGGCGCAGCGATAGTCCGCCGCCGACTCCGTGAGCCCCTTCGTCCGGATTTCATTACAGAGCTTCTCGTTATTCGCCGCGTCGTCCCCGTGGACGCCTGCAAAGCGGGCGGAATAGACCCCCGGCGCACCTCCGAGGGCCGCCACCTCGAGGCCCGAGTCATCGGCGATGCAGGCGCAGCCTGTCTGCTCCGCGTAGAACTGTGCCTTCTTCCGGGCGTTGCCCGCAAAGGTGTCTGCATCCTCCACCGCATCCGGGAGATCTCCGAGGGCCGCGAGGGAGACCACCTCGACGCCAAGAGGCGCGAGAAGCTGCTCCATCTCCACGCGTTTTCCCTCGTTCTTCGTTGCTATGATGAGCCTTTCCATACGTCACCCCACACGTCCCACGAGCCAGACGAGCTCGCCGCCAAGAGCATCCTTCTGGGCGGAGATGAGCTCCCGACAGCCCTTTTCCCCCAGGGCGAGGAGCGCATCCAGCTCCTCCCGGGAGAAGGGCCTCCCCTCGCCCGTTCCCTGGACCTCCACGAACTTTCCCTCGCCCGTCATGACCACGTTCATATCCACGATGGCCGCCGAATCCTCCTCGTAGCAGAGGTCGAGGAGCGGCTTGCCGTCCTTTCCTAGCCCCACGCTGATGGCCGCAAGGAAGTCCTTCACGGGAAATATATTCCCTTTCTTATAAATGGAAGCGCAGGCCTCCACCACGGCGAGAAAGGCGCCCGTGATGCTGGCAGTCCGGGTGCCCCCGTCCGCCTGGATCACATCGCAGTCCACATGGATGGTCCGCTCCCCCAGGGCCTTTAGATCCAGGACGGACCGCAGACTCCTGCCGATGAGCCGCTCGATCTCATGGGTCCTGCCAGACTGGCGCCCCCGGACCGACTCCCGAGGCGTGCGCTCCACCGTGGCGCTTGGGAGCATGGCGTACTCCGCCGTGAGCCAGCCCTCCCCCGTGCCCCGGAGGAAGAAGGGGACCCGTTCCTCGATGGTGGCGGCGCATATCACCCGGGTCGCCCCCATCTCCATGAGGACAGAGCCCGCCGGATACCGCTGGAATTTCCGGCGCATGGAAAAGCGGCGAAGCTCGTCCGCCGCCCGCCTGTCAGTGCGCACCCTGTGCCTCCTGATACTTCCGGTAGTTCTTCAGGATGCAGATGGGCGTCTTCTGGCTGGCATTGCCGAAGGGGTTGTCGATGAGGAGCTTTGCCGCCAGCTCTCCATTCGTCCCCTCCGTCACGCCCACGACCCGGGATCGCTTCAGGTCGTTGACATCGGCAATCATGGCGCCGAAGCAGCCGAGGCGCTCCTTTATCTTCTTCACGACCTCGTTGGGCTCGCCGGGGCCGTAGACGATGCACTTGTCGAAGGGGGGCATGGTGCCCGTCACGTCGTCGATGAGGGCCGTCTGCTCGCCGCCCCACTTATAGAAGAAGCCATTCTGCCCCACGAGCTTTGCAAAGAAGCCCGCAAAGAGGGCGGCGGCCACCCGCCACTTGCCCTCCACATCCATGAGGGACTGCATGCCATGGGGCGAGGCCAGGCTGCCGTAGTCGGGGATAAAGCGGCAGCAAACTCTAGCTACCTTTGTGATGTGGAGATCCTCTGGGCGCACATAGCGTCCCTGGGTGATGGCGACGACACTCTCCGCACAGCAGAGGAGATCGTCGGGACCGATCTTGTCCTTCGTATACTTCTCGATGGCATCGATGATGTCGTCCCGATCCGTCAGGATGCGCGTGGGAACGGGGATGGTTTCAACTTTGATGTCTTCCATGTCGCGCCTCCTTTACTTTGCCTGGGGCTTCTCGCCCGCGATACGCTTCCACTCATCCGCGCCGATAGCGAGGCGGAGCTTCCGGTAGTGCCAGGGGCGCCGGCCCGTCTCCATCCATATAAAGTCCATGCCGAGATCCACGTTGCGCTCGGCCATTTCCTTCAGGGCCTCCTCTATGGTGCCGCCCTTCCGGGCCGTGAGGCGGAGGATGGCGTAGACATTCAGCTCGTCCTCGTGGCGCACGTAGCCCTTCTTCTGGAGGATGACCGCCTCGAAGTAGTCATCCTCCCGCTCCTCGCCCTCGCGCTCCGCCTTGCCCCGGGCCTCGACCCCGTCGTACTGCTCGTAGGGGAGCTGGGGGCGCAGCAGCGCGTCCATCATGGTGGCACAGGAGGTGCCCTCATTGTGGAAATGGAGCTTCTTGGCGAGGGTGATGCTCTTCTCGTCCCGGTCCGTGACGACGAAGGGCGCGTCCGCCTCGACGCGGATATCCTCGATGCCCAGCTTCTTGAAAAGAAGCTTGCCAAACAGCCAAATAAGCAGAATTGCAAGGACAATTCCGCCGAAGATGTAATGTGAAAGTATCAAGAGTGTGCCTCCTTCTCCGCTGCCTCGCGGGCCAGCCAGTCCGCCTCATCCTCCATGGCCGCAGCCAGGAGGCGATAATACTTTTCGGGAAGCCGGGTAATCTTCCCCGTTTCCTTGTGGGTAAAGACATTCTGCGTGAAGCCCGTGACGAGCAGCGTCCCCGTTGCCTTGTTGAAAATGCGGTACGTGAACGCCATCTTCGCCTTCGTCAGGGACTTGCCCCGGGTCTCGATGACGAGGTTGTCATCAAAGTGGCCTGGCGAATGGTACTTCGCCCGCACCTCCGTGATGGGGAACACGTAGCCATCCTCCATCATGTCATTGAGATCGATGCCGTACTTATGAAGGTAAGCCACCCGCCCCGTCTCAAACCAACGGATATAGTTGGCATGGTGGACGACGGCCATGGCGTCCGTATCGTAGAAATTCACATGGTAGTCAATATTGCTTGGCATACTGCGCCTCCTGCCTCAAATACGTATACAAGACTAGACCAAATGGCAGGAAAAGTCAAGAAATACTGTACACTTCCGCGAGACGGCGCATGGCCGTATCGATGCGGGAGAGCTCCTCCGGGTCACACACCTCGCGGCCGGAATAGTAGTAGGTGACATGAGGCTTCCCCTTCTCCTCCTCTATGCCCTGCTCTGCCATGCGGCGTCTTAGCTCCCGGACGGTGCCCTCGTTGCCGTCCAATATGGAGACGCTGGGGGGCAGGAGCTCCCGCATGGTGTCCTTGAAGTAGTTGAAGTGGGTGCAGCCGAGGACGAGGGCGGAGTATTGGGAGAAATCGTAGGAGGCAAACTCCTCCTTGAGGTATGCCGTGACGTCAGGCGAGACGAACTCGCCCCGCTCGGCGAAGGTCACGAGTCTGGGGAGGGCCAGGAGATCCACGAGATGGGACTTGTCCACACGGCCCAGGAGGTGCTGGAGCTTCTCCCCGTGGACGGTGATGGGGGTCGCCGCCACGAGGACGCGCCGGGTGTCGTCAAGGTCGAGGGCGAGCTTTGCAGCGGGCTCCATGCCGATGATGGGGATAGGAAAGCGGGCGCGCATCTCCTTTGCCGCCACGGAGGTGGCGGTATTGCAGGCGATGACGATGGCCTCGGCCCCCTTCCCCACGAGGAAGTCCAGTGCCTCCCCCACGTACCTCCTCACCTCGTCGTGGGTCTTTACGCCGTAGGGGACGTGGTCCTCGTCGGCATAAAAAAGAAACGTCCCCCCGTGCAGCACGCGCATGGCGTGATGGAGAACGCTGAGACCGCCAAGGCCGGAGTCAAAAAAAGCCAGTGTCATTGCATTCGCCCCCAAAATGTAGTATACTTCCAATAAGATTTCATTATAGCACTGCACCGTTTGTTTGACAAGAACAGGCCTTCCTGCTATACTATTTGTGTTCGTTACGGAGAGGTGGCCGAGCGGTTTAAGGCGCTGGTCTTGAAAACCAGTGATGCGGCAACGCACCGTGGGTTCGAATCCCACCCTCTCCGCCAGATGCATATACACACAGCCTATAGGATGGGGCTGTGTTTTTTATTTATGTGAGCAACAGAAAAAGCGTCGCATACGCGACGCTTGATTTCGTGGTGGTGGGCAGGGATGGATTCGAACCATCGTAATCCGAAGATGGCAGATTTACAGTCTGCTCCCTTTAACCACTCGGGCACCTACCCACAATGGTGACCCAGGAGGGATTCGAACCCCCGACCCTTTGATTCGTAGTCAAATACTCTAATCCAGCTGAGCTACTGAGTCATGTTATTTAGTTTTGGTGGGCCCACTTGGACTCGAACCAAGGACCGACCGGTTATGAGCCGGTTGCTCTAACCAACTGAGCTATAGGCCCATAAATATGAGAACCGCAGAGCGGATTCTGGCGAATGGAGCGGAAAACGAGGCTCGAACTCGCGACCCCCACCTTGGCAAGGTGATGCTCTACCACTGAGCTACTTCCGCAAAATGGAGCGGAAAACGAGGCTCGAACTCGCGACCCCCACCTTGGCAAGGTGATG
>CAMCRT010000026.1 GCA_945877355.1 uncultured Mitsuokella sp.
GCCCCAAGCTTAATGCTCTCAATCTTGAGCAAATCGTTGATTCGCATTTGTTACTCCTTTATGGTCTTAAGTAGTGCGTCCACTTCCGCCCGGGTGGCGAGATTCTCGCTGAAGGCGGAGGCACTGCCGGAGGCGACGCCCAGGAAGAAGGCCTCCTT
Organism: uncultured Mitsuokella sp.; assembly: GCA_945877355.1. Taxonomy (GTDB): domain Bacteria; phylum Bacillota; class Negativicutes; order Selenomonadales; family Selenomonadaceae; genus AWVT01. The sequence continues at coordinate 159 of CAMCRT010000026.1, forward strand.
GAGGTCCCCCTTCGACTCCTCGAGGCCCGTCAGGAAGCCTGCCACCATGGAGTCGCCGGCACCGACGGAGTTCACGAGCCTTCCCTTCGGGGCAGGGGCCTTGTAGACTTCACCGTTTTCCCCCACGAAAATGGCCCCGTCGCCGCCCCGGGAGACCAGGACGTTCCGGGCACCCTTTTCCTGGAGCTTCTTGGCATGGGCGATGATTTCCTCGTCTCCTGTGAGCTTCACGCCGAACATGTCCCCCAGCTCGTGGTGGTTCGGCTTGATGAGGAAGGGATGGTAAGGCAGGACGTTCAGCAGGAGCTTCTTCTCCGCGTCCACCACGATGCGAAGGTCCTTGCCGGAGAGGTGCTTCAGGATGCGCTCGTAGATGTCATCGGGCAGTGTCTTCGGGATGGAGCCCGCCAGCACCAGTGTGTCGCCCGACTGGAGCTGGTCCAGCTGCTGGAAGAGCACGTCCTGCTTCCGCTGGGGGATGTCCGGCCCCTGCCCATTGATCTCCGTCTCCTCGCCGGCCTTGACCTTCACGTTGATGCGGGAGAAGCCCTCATCCAGCATGATGAAATCCTGCTCCACGCCGAAGGAGGTGAGCTGGCGGCGGATCTCGGTGCCGGTGAAGCCCGCGAGGAAGCCGAGGGCCGTGGACTTTTGCCCCAAATTAGAAAGGACGATGGACACATTGATGCCCTTGCCGCCCCCCAGGACCTGCTCGTAGCTCACGCGGTTCGTGGCGCCGGCCTGGAAGGAATCCAGCCGAACGATGTAGTCGATGGCCGGATTGAATGTTACGGTATAAATCATGTGATTTCCTCCCCAAAAAAATCGGGAAAACTCTTGAAAACTCGCTATATTTTACCACATCTTGCGACCTTCTACAACGATTAGAAAATAAAGAATCGAAAATGCGCGACAATTCGCGGCTCAGCTTTATATTATGGAAGAAACACGAAAAAGGACGAATTTCCTGCAGGATATTTCAATTTATTCTCGAAATACTCTCATATGGAATGCGAAATGGGCATTCGTGCGCCGCGATGGAATGTGGTGCAGAAAGGAAATCAGCTGGGCGCAGAGCGCCCGATTGTTCAGGAGGAACAAGGGAATGAAGAAAAAATCATATCAGAAATCGCCCGGGTTGCGACTGGAACGGGCGATCCTGGCAGGACTGGCGGCAGGGCTTGTCGCCAGCGTCGCCGGGGGGCAGGACGCCAGCGCCCAGACGCTGACGGAGTACAAGGCGTATCTCGCGTCCCAGAACATCGACGCGAGCCAGACGACGGGGGACATCCGCGAGGCCAGCGGCACGAGCAAGGTATACCTCAACAGCAGCTCCACCGCCACGTCCATCACAGCCGAGGGGCCGGGCTTCGTCAATGTGTCCGTGGAGCCGGACTCCGCCGTCACCACGAGCATCGTCACGACGAACGAGCACCCGAATGCCGCAGGGGGCTATACGAACCTGAAGAATGGCGGTACCGTCGCCATCCAGATCGGTACGGCGGACGACCTGACCGTACCCACGACGAGCAGCGACTGGACGGTGAGCCCGTCGGAGGCAAAGGCGGACCTCACGAACACCACCATCAAGGCGGACTCTGGAAGCGTCACCTTCCTCAATGGCACGGCGACGACGAAGGCCAGCAACCTCTACGGCGGCAAGCAGGCCGGGCTCGACAATAGCGAAAGCGGCACCATCAACATCGGCATAACGGGCTATGACAGCGCTGCCAATGCAAAGCTGGTGCTGACGGGGGACACCACGACAGCGTTCAACACGAGCGATTGGACGAATGATGCCAGCGTCACCGTCACCCCGGCAAATGCCAACGATAGCCACGGCTTTATCAAGCTCAATCCCCATGGTACCCTCGAGGCAAAGTCCGCCCAGATCTTCCAGAGCGGCCTGGGCGACGATGGTTTGGCGACGGACCCCAAGGGCCTTCGCACCGATGCGGCCAGCGCCATCTATTTCTACGACGGCGTGCTGCTGCTTGATGATGCGGCGGGCAATGCCACGTATCTTTCGGCAGCCCAGAGCGCGGTCCGCTCGAATGACGGTGGCGACACCACGGTGGAGCTTCAGACCCCGGTAAAGGATCTCTATGAGCCCACGAGCTCCCTGGCGGATCTCTTCAGCGGCCGCACCTATGGCAGCGCCACGGACGGGAAGCTCCACGCCATCGCTGGGAACTGGAAGGAGCAGACCCTCTTCATCGACAAGGACGGCTCCCTGAGCGTGGCCTCCACGAAGGGATGGGGGGCAAATGACGCCCTCGCCACGGGCTGGTCGAGGCGCACGGGCAGCGTCGCCGAAATCGGCGAGGCGGGCTCGGCTTGGACCCATGTCTTCATCGACCCGGAGGCGAACGGCGCGAAGGTGCTGGACGGCGCCACCGTCTGGGTGGACGAGGCCCGGAATAATGACGGCGGCGACACCCAGATCGGCTACCTCTCGAAGGAGAATATCCAAAGGGTATTGCACGCCCTGACGGCTGAGGCCACCTCGCTCTTTGCGGCGGCAAACGGCGCCTCCTCCGATATGACGGGCACCCGCTTCGAGGCCCGCAGCGGCACCATCGCCTTCGTGAACGGCACTACGAAGGTCAAGGCCTCGAACCTCTTCGGCGATGCGAAGGGCAAGCTTTCCGTCGGCCTCGATAACAATGCGGATACGGCCCCCGGCACGAACTGGAAGGTGACGGGCAGTGTCGAGCTTGCAGGCAACACGCTCTTCAATGTGGACTCCTGGACGGCGGGCGACGGCGTGACCTATACCCAGACCACGCCCTATGCCACGTATCTAGCGGACTCCACGGCAGGCAAGGCCGGCGCCAATTACATTGTCATTGAGGATAATGGCAAGCTGATTGCGCCCTCGGCCCAGATTTTCCAGAGCGGCCTCGGCGACGACGGCACGAACCGCACGCCGACGGCTATCCGAAACGATGCGGACTACGCCATCTACTTCAAGAGCGGTACCCTGCTCCTGAATGACAGCAAGTACAATACGGACTACCTCAATAGCGCGGCCCAGTACATCCACGATGCGGATACCGTGGCGCGGAATAATGATAATCTCAAGACCTATACGGATGTGGAGGTCGCCCCCACGGCCACGGCGGTCACGGGCAGCCAGGATGTGACAGGCTCGGATCCTAGCCGCACCAAGACCACGACGACTGTCACGCTGGACAGCGCCCTGCGGCAGGATATCGCCGATGTGGCGAACAAATCCTTCCTGGCGGGCGTCAACGCGGGCACCTCGGCCCTGACTCTGGCGACCACCACGAATTCGGCCAAGGACCTCTCGACCTTCAATGCCCAGTCCCTGGACCTCGATGCCACGTCCGATGGCTCTGCCAGCTCCGTGACCGTCACGGACGATATCAAATTCCGCCTGGGCAGCAGTGCTGTGGAGCTCGCAGATGGGCAAGAGGGCGTCCATGAGGTGCTGACGGTAGGCAAGGCCCACCCGACGACCCCCGTAAAGCTCACCATTCAGAATGGCGACCTGGAGCTCATCGGCGACGGAAACAACATCGTCAATGCCGATATCACGCTGAATACCAATACCACCACCACCCATACAAACAGCATGACGGTAAAGGCCGGCACGAAGCAGGTGAACTCCATCACCGCCGCATCGGGCACGAGCCTGACGGTGGACGGCGCAGCGACGCTGAAGGCAAACACCGTCTCCGTCACGGGTAGCAGTGCAAATGTTGGCGGGACGAATGTAAGCATAAACGGCACTCTCAACGCCGGCAAGGTAGCGATGACGGACTCCACCGTAACTATCGCCGGAACCTTGGAGACGGATGATCTCGATGCGCAAAACTCGAAGATCACCATCGGCAATGACACGGCGGCAGGCCGCCTCGTGGCCAGCCAGGATGCGACCCTGACCGGTGCGACCATCACACTGGACCCGGTCTGGAAGGACGGAACGGATATCGCGGATGCCTCCAGCTACGCCAACCTCAGTAACGGCACCGTGGACTACAACCTGACCGTCGGCCGCAACTCCCTGGCCTCCATTGGCGCCTCCACGGAGACGGCCCAGGCGGCCTTTGCCACCAGTCGGCAGAGCTGGGGACAGGGCGACATCACGGCGGCCCTCTATCTCGGCACCCAGACGACCCTGGCGGATGGCAACGGCCTCACGGTGGACGGGACCAGCACCGCCGCGAATACCACGGGGAATGTGGCCCGGTTCGCCAATGGCTCCCTCCTCATGGTGGACGCGGAGACGACCCGCAAGCAGGCGACAGCCTCCACCGCCACCCATACGGCGGCCCTCAGCGCGGCGAACACCACCGCCAGCAAGCTCACGGTGGAGCCCAATGCAAAGCTCTACCTCCACAATGCAAAGGCCGGCGAGACCTACAAGATCGTCGAGGGCTTCAGCGATGTGTCCGAGGCCCACGGCTGGTACGACAACCAGGACAAGGTCCTGACGGACTACCTCCTGACCCCGTCGAATATCCAGCAGACCAGCGACAACGGGCTGAAGATCACACTGGCCTTCAACGAGGACTCTCCCGTCTATCGCCAGAGCGCGATGAAGAATATCGAGAAGAATCTCGTGACGAACGGCACCTACGACGAGACGGTCGGCGGACGCTATATCTCCGCCGCCATCAACAGCACCCAGAACACGGAGGCCCAGGCCATCCACGCCCTGAATCTCGCGGCACAGCCCGCCGAGGTGGCAGGCGCCACGGCATCGGCCCTGCGCACGAGCATCGCCTTTGCCGATACGGCCCAGCACCATCTCTCCCTCTTCCAGCTGCCTGATGAGCAGGAAGCAGCCGCCCATACGGCTCCTCTTCCGGAGAGCGAAAAGGCAGCCGCCAAAGAGAACAAGGCAAAGAAGGCCTCCGCAAAGAAGGCGGACAAGGGCGAGGCTGTGTGGGTGAAATACGCCCATGAGAGCGGCAGCATCGACGGTCTCGAAGGCACTGGCCTCGACACGGATGCGGATACGCGCTTCGACGGCATCACCGTCGGCTATGACTTTGCAAATCGGGGCGCGCTCCGGCAGGGCGTGGCTGTCAGCTATGGCTCCGGCGACGCGACGAATGCAGAGGAGAAGGACTCCTTCAAGACGACGGGCGTCTCCTACTATGGCGCCTATCGGATGGGAGGCAGCTCGAACCTGCTCTATGATCTGGGCTACTACCATACGAACCACGATATCGATGGCGTCCTAAGTATCGATGATATGGACTCCAATATCGTCACGGCAGGCCTCCGTCAGGAGTGGAGCGTGCCCCTCGGCAAGGGCGGTACCCTCGTACCCCATGTGGGACTTCGCTACACCTATCTCGATACGCCGGCCTACACGGCGAAGTGGAACGGCGCGGATGCCTTCCGCTACACGCCGGAGAGCATGAGCCTCTTTCAGCTGCCTGTGGGCGTCGGCTATATGCAGGAGTGGGGCGATGGCAATATGAAGTATCACTTCGGCCTGGATCTCTCCTATGTCCCTGTCCTTGGGGACCGCAATAACAACATGACAGTCACCATCCCGGGTCTCACGGGCGGCTACAGCGACCTCATCTCCTATGAGGTGGCGGACGGAGCGGATTTCGTCGGCACGCTCGGCTTCGGCGGGAAGAGTGATACGCTGGATTGGCAGATCGGCTATACGTACCGTACGGGCGGCGATAGCGATGCCTCCTATGTCACGGCAGGATTGAACTTCAAGTTCTGAGGAAACAGGATGAAAGGAACAGCAAAGCTATTTGCCTCCTATCTGGAGATGAACAAGATCGAGGGCTTCGCCATCGAGGAGCTGGGCGATGAGGTGCACAGCGTCATCTTCCGCACGCAGATCCCTCTACGGGGGCAGACCGTGCCACTCGCTGTGATATGCGACGACACCATGTACACCCTCGTCCGGGCGAATCTCGCGACGGAAGCGCTGAGCGACAAGAACGCCTTCGCGCTCTCCTCCCTCATGATGCGCCTCAACCACAGCTCGAAGCTCTTCAAATACTACCTGGCCCCCGACGGCTCCATCCTCCTGGATGCCTGCATCCCCTACGATGCAAAGCACTTCTCCCCAAAGCTCGTCATGACCATCGTCAACGTGATGGTAAAGGAGCTGGAAAAAGAATACGGCAATTTCGTCCGCATCCTATGGGACGAATAAGAAAACCGCGCCTGGATTTCCGGGCGCGGTTTTATCTTGACTTCTCGGGCGTTCCTAGGGATAATAAAGAAAAGGAGGAGTGGCTATGGGAGCTGTGGATACGGAAACGAAGCGCTACCTGAAGGATTCGCGCAGGTTTGCGGATGCGTTCAATGGCTACTTCTTTGACGGCCGGCAGGTGGTTCGGCCGGAGAATCTTCAGGAGCTTGATGCGACAGAGCTGGTGAGCAATGCCGGGCGAAAGCACATGAAGTCCCTGCAGAAATATCGGGATGTGCTGAAGCTCTATGCGGCAAAGGAGGAGAAGGACGGACGGGGAGCCTATATCATCCTTGGGGTGGAGGCACAGACGAATGTGCATTATGCCATGCCCGTCCGCGCCATGCTCTACGATGCCATGCAGTACAGCGCGCAGATTCAGCGACGTGCCCAGGAGCTTCGGGAGGTAAAAGCCTTAAAGGGCAGAGGGGAATTTCTCTCTGGCTTCCAGAAAGGGGATCGGCTTTGTCCCGTGCTGACTCTCGTCGTGAGTTTTTCTCCAGAGGAATGGGATGGCCCCCTTGCCCTGCGGGACATGATGGATGTGTCCTCCAAGGAATTTTTGCCATTTCTACCGGATTATCGGCTAAACCTATTGAGTCCAGCCCAGCTAGAGGAAAAGGACTTTGACAAATTCGTGACGGGGCTAGGAAGTGTCCTGAAGTTCGTCAAACATTCCGATGATGATAACTTTGACTGGCTTCTGCAGGATAGGCGATTTGAGTCGATTGATATGGAGTCGGCCCAGCTTATCCAGACGGTGACGGGAACGAAATTTGAATTTGAAGAGGAAGGAGAGGCGGTCAATATGTGCAAGGCCTGGGAAAACGTATGCAAAAAATGGGAAATCTCGATGAAAGAAAGCTACAATTCTGGGAATAGTGATGGATTGCAGAAAGGTATCTATTCGACTGTACTTAACGTCGCGAAGAATCTGCACCTCTCTCCGGAGGAAGCACTGGCGGCCTCGGGGGTCAAGAAGAAGGATTGGGGGCCGTACCTGGGCCGCCTTCAGAAGGCACTGGGGAAGGCCTGATTGTATTTTTGTAGTTTTGTGAAGGAAAGGAACAGCATTTGGCAGAGCAGAACCAGCAGGGGCCGATGACGGAGAAGGCCTGCAAGAAAATCGTGCAGAAGCGGAAGGCTTCGTTTTATTTGAAGAAATACTCCCTCATCTTCCTGGGGGCCATCATCGCGGCGGCGGGACTGGAGCTATTCCTTATCCCGAACCAGGTCATCGACGGCGGCATCGTGGGCATCTCCATCATGGCGAGCGCCATCACCGGGTGGAAGCTGGGCATCTTCCTCGTGGTGCTGAACCTCCCGTTCCTGACCCTGGGGTACAAGCAGATCGGCAAGAACTTCGCCATCGCCACGACGATAGCGATCTGCTTCCTTTCCTTCTGGTCGGCGGTATTCGAGCCCATCCCGCCGGTGACGACGGATCCCTTTCTCGCGGCCATATTCGGCGGCATCATCGACGGCGTGGGCGTGGGCCTCATCATCCGGGCTGGCGGGTCCCTCGACGGCACGGAGATCGTCGCCATCATCATGGACAGGCGCTCCGTCTTCTCCGTGGGCGAAGTGGTCATGTTCATCAACCTCTTCATCCTGTCCAGTGCGGGTCTGCTCTTTGGCTGGGACAAGGCCATGTACTCCCTCGTGGCCTACTTCGTCATCGCGAAGATGATCGACGTGGTCATAAAGGGTCTCGACGAGAGCTACGCCGTCATGATCGTGACGGACGAGCACGAGGAAATCACCTCGGCGCTGAATGATCGGCTGGGCCGGGGCGTGACGCTTCTCCACGGGGAGGGCGGCTACACGGGCGAGGCCAAGGAGGTCCTCTACTGCGTCGTCACTCGCCTGGAGGTGGACAAGGTAAAGGAAATCGTCCTGGAAAAGGACGAGAATGCCTTCGTCACCATAAACGCCGTCCACGATATCGTCGGCGGCCGGTTCAAGAAAAAATCGATTCACTGAGACTTTGGCAGGGGCTGTGAGGAATGGACACGTTCTTCACAGCCCCTGCCTTGTTCGTCTGTCAGAACGGTGGAAAGCCGCCACGGCCAGCATCAAGACTCCCTCCGTCACGCCTGCGGCGTGCCACCTCCCTCAGGAGGGAGGCAAGCTAGGCTCCCTCGGTCGCAATGGTATGGAGCGGCTTGCGGGCTCCTGAATCGTGCCGGCTTCCTCCATCGTATCTTTCCATTGCCAGCCGTCTGGTTTTTGCCTCGTCCCCCTCCTGAGGGGGAACGCCCGCAGGGCAAGGGGGAGTCTGCGAGGAGGATGTAAATCGTCCTTTGGACGGGCTGCGCCTTTGCATGTTTTTTCTTGCGGCTGCAGGCGTTTTGCGCTATGATAGGCTTTGACGGTACGCGCCATGGGGGCGCGACTGTACAAGGAGGTAAAAATGAATACACAGGAAAAGTACCGGCAGGTACGAAGGGAAGCGAAGGCGACGGGACTTCTTTTGCTCGCGCTTATCGTCTTCTGGCTCTTGGCGGGCTTCGGGGTCTACGCCCTGTGGCCGGGGGCCAGTATCGGCTGTATTCCCCTCTGGGCGATTCTTGCGTCTCTTGGGGTCTGGGCCTTTGCCATAGGGGGCGTCATTCTTCTCGTACGGGGCGTTTTTCGGGACATGCCCCTCGATGACGGGGAGGAGGTGAGCCGCCGTGACTGAGCCAAATCTTTCGGCGCTCTTGCCGCTTCTCGTCTTTATGGGCTTCATGGTGGCCATCGGCTTCTACGTGCGGCGAGAGAGGGCGGGGGTCCGCTTTGTAAACGACTACTTCATCGGCAACCATGATCTCGGCGGCTTCGTCCTCGCCATGACGACGGTGGCGACCTATAGCTCCGTCTCCTCCTTCGTGGGCGGGCCGGGCATGGCCTTTACCGTGGGCTTCGGCTGGATCTACATGGCCATCGTCCAGGTGACGGCCATCTTCCTCGTCCTTGGCATCTACGGCAAGCGGGTGGCGATGCTCTCCCGCCGGTTCGACGCGGTGACGGTGGTGGACATCATCCGGGAGCGCTTCGAGTCGGATCTGCTGGCCTCGATCTCCGCCTTTGTCATTGTGCTGTTTTTCTGCGGCACCATGACGGCCCAGTTCGTGGGGGGCGCGAAGCTCTTCGAGGCGGTAACGGGCTACGACTACGAGATCGGGCTCCTGCTCTTTGGCCTCGTGGTGGTGCTCTACACGGCCATCGGCGGCTTCCGGGCCGTCGCCATCACGGACACCTGCTGCGCCCTCGTTATGATGGCGGGCATCGTGCTGCTCCTGTACTATGTTCTCGACGCAGGCGGCGGCTTTTCCCGCATCATGGAGGGCATCGCCACGAAGCATCCGGAGATGCTGCGGCCAGAGAATCTGCCGCTAGGCATCTACTTCACCCAGTGGATTCTCGTGGGTATCTGCACCATCGCGCTGCCCCAGTCGGTGGTGCGGGGCATCAGCTATAAGGATACGAAAAGCCTCCATCGGGCCATGATACTGGGCACGGTGGTCGTAGGCTTTATGAATATCGGCGTGAACTTCACGGGCATCCTCGCCCACGGAGTGCTCACAGAGCCCGCGGCGGCCTACGGGGGCGCGGACTCCATCATCCCCCAGGCCATCGCCCACGCCATGCCAAGGGAACTCATGGGCTTTGCCATCATCGGGCCGCTGGCGGCATCCATATCCACCATCTCCGGCCTTCTCATCGTGGCGTCGTCCGCCATCGTGAAGGACATCTACCTCCACAATGCGAAAAAGCGGGGAGAGGCCGTGCCAGAGTCGCGGCTGCGGCTCCTCTCCATCCTGGTGACGGCGGCCATCGGCGTCGCGGTGTTTTTCATCGCCCGCACGCCCCCCAGCCTCATCTGGCTCATCAACATGTTCGCCTTTGGCGGCCTCGAGACGGCCTTCTTCTGGGTGCTGCTCTTCGGCCTGTTCTGGAAAAGGGCGAACCGGGCGGGCGCCCTCCTCTCCATGGTGGGCGGCACCGTCGCCTACTGCGCCTCCATGGCCATGGGCTTCAAGGTGCTGGGCCTCCACCAGATTACCATCGGCATCACCGTCTCCCTAGTGCTCTTCCTGCTGGGCTCCTGGCTCGGAAAGGGCCCCAGCCCGCGGGTACAGAAGATTTTCTTCCCAGAGAAATAATATATTGCGCGCAAATACAAATAGGCTGTTTCCCTCACGAAATGGCCTTTTTTCTATGGCTTTCTTGGAAAAAAAGAACGGATATGATACAATTGTGCTGTAAGTTATCATACGTTCATACGACGGGCAGGAGGTGCTCCTATGAGTAATGAGAAGTATCAGATTCTTATCGAGACGGACATGCGGCATGGGAAGGGGTATCAGCTTCATGAAATCCGCGGCGCGGTGAACAAGATCATCGGCTTTGACGAGGGGGTCATGGCATCCCTTGACCAAGCCATGGACTATGCCATCCACCTGCTGGACAAGTACAGCAAGGAGACGGGGAACCGGCCGTCGCCGCTGGAGGCCATCATCATCGACGACAAGGTGCTGGAGGAGAATGCGGACCGGGACGTGCGGGCGCGCCAGCTGCTGCGGGACGGGGACCTGAAGGAGCTGCCGGACTTCGAGCCCACGGAGGAGACGGCGGGGGCCATCATCCGGATGCTGGCCTCGGTGGAGCAGGGGGGCGTGGGCAAGGACGGCGTGCGCCAGATGCGCCTGAGCATCCAGCCCCTTGGCTTGTTCCTCGTGATGTATGAGACGACGAAGGAGTTCGAGGAGACCTGGTTTGAGCCGGCTCTCAAGGCCTTCTGCCGCTTCCTCGCTTCCCACGGCTACGGGAAGGGGGAGGAGGAGATCTGGGAGGAGCTCCAGGGGATGACGAGGCCCCAGGGTGTCCATTGGCTTTTCAACAACGCGACGCTCTACAATCTGTCGGAGCAGGATATCAAGTACTTCTGCTGCCTGGCAGAGGAAGAGAAGGAACGGCAGGAGGGCAGCTCAGGTGAGGACGAGGGCTTTTCCCTCATTCCCGGCACAGGCACCGGAGGAGGCTTTGGCAGGGGCCCTGGCGATGTGAGCTTCACGGTGCATCCGGGCAAGAAAAAAGGCGGAAAAAAGCGCCCGCGGGGCCGGAGAAAGTAAAACGAAACGCTCAATAAGAAAGCCCCTTCCAAGAATAGAATCGTCTTGGAAGGGGCTCATTTCTTTGTTTGCTGTAAAATCCTGTGTTTTCACGGAATCGGGGAACTTGCTGCAGAGGTCATGGAAAAGGCAATGGCTGCCGTGGCGGCGGCGTAGGCGAGAAGGGGGACGAGGCCCAGATAGAAGGCCGTCCAGGGCGCTGCCTTGTAGTAGAAAAGGTACGCGATGAGCGACAGAATCGTAGCGGCGGCGATGAGCGCCAGGGGGATCGTCGGGGCGGCTCCCGCCAGGGCGTCGCTTCCATAGGCGGCAAACACGGCAGCAGTCTCCAGGGCAGCCCAGGCGACGATGAGGAGAAGCTCCGTGGTGACCAGGCGATGGAAGGCCAGGCTCGTGACGCCAAGCAGGACGATGTAGGATGCGACACCTGCGAGGGCGATCGCCAGCGGGGAGGGATACCCCGTCCCCTCTAGGCTCCGTATGCCGAGAATGTCCAGCAGGACAGCGACGAAGGCAAAGAGGAACGTCAGCCCCAGCAGGAGCCCCTTCCCGCCGCTGGCGACGCCTCCCGTGACGCCGGGCCGGAAGGCCATGCACCACCAGAGGGCATAAAGCAAGCAGCAAAGCACCATGGCCGAGCGCAAGGTATTTCAAAGGCATAAAGCCCCACCTCCTGTTCCATTTTCGTTCCCCTCAATTTTATTCTTTTGCACTTGGATTTTCAAGGGATCCGGACGCTTGTCGCTCTTTCGCGCTTTTTTGAAATCCACGAGAAAAACTGTTGACAAATTCTGAATTATCCATTATTATACTGGAACGACGGATTTTCATGCAGATTAGAAAGGAGCACTACCATGAAGCTATCGATTCACAGGGCTTTGGCGCAGCTGAAGACGACGCGGGCGCGTATCGAAAAGGAAATCTCCTCCGCCGTGTTCCTTTCCTCAACGATGGGCCGGAGCGGCAAGGCCGGGGCCAAGAGCGTGCCGGAGATGGAGGCGCAGATCCGCGCGGAGTACAAGTCCATCGAGGACCTCATGAAGAACTTCTGCGCCCTGAAGTATGCCATCACCCGCAGCAACTCCGGCATTGGCGAGAACACGACGAATGTGTCCTACGCGGACGAGGCGAAGCACATGACGGTGGCGGAGGTCATCGCCTACCAGGTCCACGCCCTGCCGCTCATGAAGCAGCTCCTGGACGCGATGGTGTCCCGCTATGACACGCTGACGTATCGGGTGGAGAAGAAGAACGCCGCCATCATGGATGACGCCATGAATGCCTTTGCCGCCGTTCACGGGGGCAAGGAGAACACGAAGGATCTGCCCAAGGGAGCACTGGATGACTTCGTGAAAACCTACGTGGAGAACAATGGCGAGCGTCTCGTGGACCCGCTGGATCTCCGAGCACTCATCGCGCGGAAGAAAAAAGAGTATGACAACGGGCTCGTCTGGGCGGACGCAACGCTATCGGAGGCGAATGCCCTGCGTACCATCGACGTGGAGCTCTGAGGCACGCGGATTCGGGCCGAAAATGCAAAGCTTGGATAGTCTGTTCGGCGCTCAGACGAAAAACAAAAGTGCCTACCGAACGCGACCAAAACGCGTAAGCGACTTAATGGTGTCGCTCCTTTCAAACGTTCAACGGAAAACGTGAAACGCGAAAAGGGGAACGGGAAAAGCTATTGTCACAAAAGAGGAGCGTACAAGGCTCAAAGGAGGTATCTGTTTTAAGGCCATTTTTGGGGGCGTGCGGATGCCGATAATGAAATCTTGCAGCAAGAGTTGGGTTCCAAGCCCTGCATCATCTCGCAAGCTGGCCTTGGGTCCGTACTATGGAATAATTGGGGATTGCCCGCGGGCAATCCCTTTTCTGTTTTTTCAAGATTGGATACATGCTTTTCGTTTTACGATGTGGTATATTTGATGTAGTGAGTTGCGCGTTTTGAGCAAATGTTGATAGCGTGATTTTTGCACAGGAAGGGGAGGCAACGCTTATGCCAGCCATCATGACCGCGACAGCTGCGGATTTGCAGAATGATTTTGGACATTATTTAAAGCTCGTAATAGATGGAAATGAAATCATTGTCACAAAAAACGGAAAGGATGTGGGCCGTTTTATCCCTGCGGAGGAAAGCCTCACGGATTCCTTGACAGGGATACTCAAAAAGAACGTCTCGCTGGATGAGGAACGCAAAGCGGCCTTGGAGGAAAAGTATGCGCATATTGATTGATGCGAATATACTGCTTGATGTCTTGCAGGCGCGTGAGCCTTTCCTCGAGGATTCGGCACTTGTGTGGAAGTGTTGTGAGGCAAGGAAGGCAGAGGGCTATTTTTCTGCCTTGACCTTTGCAAATCTGGTTTACATTCTCCGCAAGGAACTGACACCTCCTGCGATAAAGGAGCTCTACGCGAAATTGCAACGTATTTTCCAGGTGGCAGATCTTACGCATCCCATTTTATCCCAGGCTGCTTCCATGTGCTGGAAGGATTACGAGGATGCTGTTCAGTCTGCTATCGCGGAAAGTATCGAAGCAGACTTCATCGTTACGAGAAACAAAAAAGATTTTCTCAGCTCATCTGTGATAGCTGTAACACCGAAAGAGTTTCTTGAAATCGTCAAATGATTGTAATGGAGCGGGCTTTTATCTCGTATTGCAGCGTATCTAGAAAGAAGAAAGTCTCCTAAGCTGATTTTGCGGCTTAGGGGACTTTTTTTATGCGCAAAATATGCCGGGGCTAGCCGGGTTTTTGACAATGGGATATGGTGGTATTTCAGTGGAAAGAACCATGCAACGGATATAGTAACTCCGCGATACGCAGGGGAACCAGTATGGCTTTCCTGCGTTATTTCATAAAAAGGATATCAAGAGCGGCAATTTTTTTATGCTCTTGTTTTGAAATGTAAAGTGTGGGGTTGTCATCCCGATTTGTTGTTACAATGTACGACATGGGCGCGTAGGTATTAGATGAAGGAGATTCTTTCGCTAGAAACAAATGGAGGTACAAATCGTTTTTCTTGGTGTGCAGGAGAAAAGAAGCCTGAATACGTGAACCTAGAACACGCTCCTTATAAAATCGGAACAATTCTCCATTTTGCAGAAGTTGATGAACAAAGGGAAAATATCTCAGCCGATTCTTTATAAGGGCATAGCCAGCGCGGTTCATTTCTTTGAGTGATTTTAGGGTTAACGCCTTTGAGTGAATACGGTCGTATCCGTGTTTTCCAATGTATCTTCGATTTTTCGTAATATGCTGGATCCCCCAAGCAAGTGGCAGAAGGATTCCCGATAGAATATGATACGTAGCTTTGCTCCGGTCGTCAATGTGTATTGAAAAATGCGGTCGCATAGGTGCTGTTCATAGTATTGTTGTAGTTGTTGTAGTTCCACTATAACATTTCTCCTGCATATAGAAAAAGTAGAGAGAACTGCCGGAACAATCCTCTCTACCTTGAGCAGCGGCGAGTTTCCCTACCCTCGCCGACGGTCGACTCCGCTGTATCTTTATTGTCCCCAAAACGGAAGGGATGGCCATAGCTGCTCGTAATAGCCATATATTCTCTTACCTAAAGACTACAACATGAACTCATGTTTGTCAAGAACTTGTGAAGAAATATTATAAAATTCAAACTTCGCACCCGTAAAACCGGATGTGGCATGATATCGGAGTATAGCCCTTATATAGCAATTCCATCATACGCATAGCTATGCTCGTAGACGTATTCCGGGGCAATGTCGATATTTCCATCATCCCATGTAAGCACGCCGTGCAGGAGCACGGGATGCAGAAATATCTCCTCCTGTTTCAAGGGCGCAAAGGCAGATCCCTCCAGGAGAGTCGTGTCGAATAGCCGGGCTTCCCCCGTAGAAAATGTGATGAGCATCATTCCGCCACGCAGAGGCTTCGCCTCTGTTATTTTTATACCTGCCTGTGGCTCTCCCGCATAGCAAATTCCGTTTTTTTCATACATTCAGCCCACCTCATTTCATCGGTTCGATCTTATTGAAGTGCTCTCCTTGGACAGCAAGGTTCCAAGCCTTGTAGACTTCTTCTTCATGTTATCGTAATTCTCTAGGATTTTCAACTCCATAGAACATATACTTCAGATACAAAGTAGAAAGCACTATCATGAAACTAGCTTTTTGACGTGAGAAGTTTAAGAACATTTGTTTTATGTATTGACAAAACAAAGATTTTATTGTAATATCAACTTGTACCTCAACGAGGTATCTAATCCGCTAAACAGGTCTTTGGTAGTATGCTCTCTAGCCATATTAGGGAAGCAGAATCCCTAGACCTTTTTTATTTCTTGTTTTAGGAGAAGTGGCAACAGACAAAATAATGCATTCTTGCATTGACACATATACGCACAGCGTATATTATAGAGATGAATGGAGGGATGCGGGTGAAGAAATCGGAGCTTTTGAAGCTCTTGAAGAAACATGGCTGCAAGTTTGTAGCGCATGGGGGACGCCATGATATCTACTTCAGTCCGCTGACGCAGCAGCAATTCCCCGTAGGGCGTCATGCAAAGGAGATTGCGCCTGGGACAGCAAAGGCAATCCTGCGTCAGGCGGGGATAGAGCAAGGGAGGTCGTGATTGCGATGAAATATGCATACCCGGCAGTTATCACATGGAACGGGGAGGATAAGACATATTATGTCACGTTTCCAGACCTGGAAAACTGTTTCACGGATGGGGCGACAGTGCCGGAGGCATTGGAAAACGCCTCAGACGCTTTGGACCTCATGCTATGGGGGAAGGAGGAAGCCGGGGAGACGATCCCGACGCCCACGCCGATTGGCTCTATCCCTGTGAAGAAGGCGGAGGATATCGTGACCCTTGTGCTGGCGGACACGGACGCCTATCGGGAAGTCATCGCAAGGGAGAACAATCCGATCCGCTACGCGAGGGAGAAGGCTGGCCTCAACATCAAGGGCCTGGCAAAGCTCCTGGGGGCACCCTATCGCACGGTGCAGGACTGGAATGCCGGCCGAAGGATGCCGCCCAAGTGGGTGCAGGATCTTGTGGTGGAGAAGATAGAAGCGGTTTGCTGATAAGAGTTTGAATAACAGCGTGCATAGTAAAGATACGGAATTACTGATGATAAAATTTTAAGGAGGAATCTGAAATGCCTGTAACTGTTTCTGAATTCCAAGGCAACATGGCGCATTTTCTTCATTTGGCTGCGCAGGAGGATATTCTCATCATGCAGGATGGCGAAATCATTGCGAAACTGACAAAACCCAGTGCGGATAAAGCATCTATTGCAAAGTCGCTTTTTGGTGTTTTACCGCAGAATATGACGCTGGAAGAGGCTATGGAGGAAAGGGCGGATTCCCTATGAAGATTCTGCTGGATACGAATGTCATCGTAGATGTCTTGCAGAAAAGGGAGCCCATGTTTGAGGATGCCAGCAAAATCATTCTGGCGGTTGCGGAAAACAGGCTGGAGGGATACATCACAGCAAAGGAAATCACGGATATCCACTATCTTGCAAGAAAACTATTTGCAGGACAGGAAGGAGCAGATGGGAAAGCACGACGAGTCATTGAAAAGCTGCTGTCTTTCCTGGTACTGCTTGATACACGTGCAGAGGACTGCAAAGCTGCTCTATCTATCCCAAATAATGATTTTGAAGATGCAGTCATGATGGCAACAGCTATACGTTCAGAAATGAACGGTATCGTGACAAGAAATGAAAAGGATTTTGCACCATGTCCTATTCCGATATATACGCCTAAGAATTTCTTGCATACATTCCTTTGAAGAAACCATATTCTATCGGGAAGACATCGCGCGGTGCAGGCCTGGAATGCCGGCCGAAGGATGCCGCCCAAGTGGGTGCAGGATCTTGTGGTGGAGAAGATCGAGGCGGTCTTCTGAGCAGAAATGGAATGGGCCGCGTAAAAAGAGACACGGCTTGCCAGTCAAAGGGATAAAGATAACGCAGGGAAACCAGTGTGGCTTTCCTGCGTTATTTCATAAGAAGGATATCAAGGGCGGCAATTTTTTTATGCTCTTGTTTTGAAATTCAAAGGCTTGCCAAACGGTTCTTTTCGGAATTGTCTTGACGATTCGGGCGCTTTGCGTTATCCTATAGTTGAACATGTTAAAGTAATGGAAATCGGGAGGTGGTATTTTGCGGGAGAGGCCGATGGAGACGGAGCATATTGAGGAGATCCGGCGGCGGGTGCTGAATGCTACGAAGTCGCTTTTGGTGCAAAATGGGTACAAAAAGACGACGATCCGGCGGATCGTGGAGGAGTCGGGGGTGCTCATCGGGAGCATTTACTATATCTTCCAGAACAAGGAGGATATCTTCCAGTCCCTGATCCTCGCCATGGTGGAGAAGTGCATTGCGAAAATCGATGCGACCTGGCCGGGGGAGGAGGCGGCGTTTCGCTTCTCGGCGGTGTGTGCGCTGGAACTCATCGAGCTGGAGGCGGCGCCCATCATCCGGGATGTGTATCAGGAGGGCTATGACTCGACGGTGGTCTTTGAGCACATGGTGGGGCAGTTCGTGGGGCTGGCGGAGAAGGTCTTCGATGGTACGACGCTCTCGGCGAGCCGGGAGGAGTACTACCGGCGGGTGCTGCTGCTGAAGGGGGCCATGCGGGCGGCCATTGCGGAGCTTTCCTTTGCAGGGGAGCATGACAGCCGGGCGACCCGGGCGGCGGTGGTGCTGTTGGCCCTACGTCTCTTTGGCGTGGGGGAGGAGGCGTCGCGGGAGGTGCTCTCGCGCATCGAGGCGCGGGAGGGGGAGCTTCTCGCGATAGCGGAGGCGCTGGCGTCCCAGCCCATCGAGGCATGAGGACAGGACGGACCGGTCAGGCTGGCGGTGGGAGCACGTCCGGCAGGGCGCGTCACATCGTCCTCGCAGACTCCCCCTTGCCCTGCGGGCGTTCCCCCTCTGGAGGGGGACGAGGCTAGACTCGTCAGCTCGCAATGGAAAGGGGATGTGGGAAAAGAACGGCAAGGCGTATGAGCCTGTTTGTCGCAACAATCCATTGCAAAGCCTTGGAGACTTGCCTGCCTCCCTCTTGAGGGAGGTGGCACGCGAAGCGTGTCGGAGGGAGTCTTGATGCTGGTACTGGCTTATATATAAGAAGGAGCCGTAGATGAAAATGCATTCGTATTTCATCCTAGGCTCGGAATTTTTTTGATTGACATTTGAACATATTCAAATAAGGAGTGGTTTTGATGGGGAAGGTTTTGGCGGGGGTTCGTATACTGCGGCGCGGGGCATTTGGGCTTCTTGTGGCGCTATGTGCTGCCTCGCTCCTACTCTTCTCGGGGTGCTCGCGGTCTGCTGAGCAGGATACGGTAGAGTGGGGCCGGGCGGATGCGAAGGAAATCGATGTGAATACGAAGGTGGCCGGCCGCGTGGTGGAGCTCCTGGTGAAGGAGGGGGACCAGGTGAAGGAGGGGCAGGTCATCGCCCGCATTGACGACCGGGATCTCTTGACGCAAAAGGCCCAGGTGGAGGCGGATATCGCGGCTATCGAGGCCCAGGGTACCCAGGCGTCGGCGGTGACGCGGATGCAGTCGGGGACGACCGCCTCGCAGCTCCAGGAGGCCCAGGCAGCGGCGGGGAAGGCGGCGGCGGACCTGGAGCTGGCGGCGTCGGACTATGCCCGCTACAGGGAGCTGGTGGCCGCGGGCGCCGTGTCCCAGCAGGTCTATGAGCAGCAGCTGGCCCGCTACCGGGTGGCGGAGCGGACAAAGGCCCAGGCGGACGCGGCGGTGGCCTCCGCCTCCTCGGCCCTGACGCAAAACGATGTGAACCGGGCAAATGAGGAGGCTGTGGCGCGAAATCTCGACCAGGCAAAGGCGAAGCTGGCCCAGATCGAGGTGGCCCTCTCGGAGACGGAGATCCACGCGCCCTTTGATGGGGTCATCACGAAGAAGTACGTGGAGGAAGGCTCCATGCTGTCCCTGGGCACGCCCCTTGTGGCGGTGCAGGATTCGCAGGACAACTGGGTGGACATCAAGGTGCCGGAGACGGAGCTCAGTCGCTTTGCCCTGGGGGATACCTGGACGCTCCTCGCCCGAGATGGAAAGACGGAGGTCACGGGCACGGTGACGGACGTGAGCCAGAAGGCGGAGTTTGCGACCCAGCGGGCCACCAGCGAGCGGGGGGACGCCACGGATATCGTGAGCTACAATGTGAAGCTCCAGACGGATTCGCCCGCCATCCGCCCGGGGATGCGCTTCCGTCTGGAGGGGCTCTGATATGGTGGCGCAGTTCTGGCAGGTATTTTGGGAGGAGTTCCGGGCGCTCTTTCGGGGCCGGTTTCCGGTGGGGACGCTGCTCCTCCTGGCGCCCATTGGCTTCACGCTGCTCTTTGGCGCCATCTACGCGGAAAATGTGGTGAACGACATTCCCCTCGTGGTCTACGACGCGGACCAGAGTGCGCTGAGCCGTCAGCTCATCGAGGCCTATGGGGACTCGGACCGCTTCCATATCGTGGCATACGTGACGAGCGAGGAGGCCATGCGCCAGAGGCTCTATTCGGGGGAGGCCATGGCGGCCCTCGGCATTCCGCAGGACTTTTCCAAAAATGTAAGGCTTGGAAATGGGGCGGAGGTGCTCCTCATGGTGAACTCCACCAATAATATGTTTGGCAATGCGGCGCTATCTGCCTCCCAGGAAATCGCCCGTTCCTTCTCCGTGGCGGTGGGGCAGAAGCTGGTGGAGGGCCTCGGCGTGCTGCCAGAGGATGCGCTGAAGGGGGTCTATCCCGTGCGCCTCGGCGTTCGCATCGCGGGCAATCCCACCAATGGCTATGCCCCCTTCATGCTGTCGGGCCTCATGCTGAACGGCCTCCAGATCGGCCTCATGGTGGCGTTCGCGCCCTTTGTGGTGGGGGTGGTGCTCCGGCGGCGGTTTGCTGGCGTCCCCGTGGGGGTGGTGCTGGCGGCGGGGGTGCTGCCCTATCTCCTGCTGGCGCTCGTGGGCTACGGGCTGTCCCTTTTCCTCTGCGTGGAGGTCTTTGCGGTGCCCCTGCGGGGGAGCCTTTTCAGCCTGGCAGCCCTCGGGGCGGCATTTCTCGTCTTCGTGGCGGGGGCCCTCTGCATTTTTTCCGTGTGCTCGCCCACCCGGGAGCTATCCCTGCAGGCCCCCATGGTCTACATCATGCCGGGGCTCCTCTATAGCGGCCTTTCCTGGCCGGTCTTTGACATGACGGATGTGGCGACGGCCTTCGGGCGGTGCCTGCCCCTGACCTACGCCGGCGACATGCTGCGGGATCTATTGCTGACGGGGAGCACGGCGGGCCTTGGGGAAAATATCGGGATCATGGCCGGGGCGGGGCTTGGCTGCTTCCTGGTGGCGGGGCTGCTGCTACGGCTGCGCCTGCGCCGGGGCTTCTACGCCGGGGATCTTGCCGGAGGGGAGGGAGCTCCATGAAAGCCTTTCGTCAGCAAATGGTGGGGGAGGCACGGGCGGCCAGGTCGGATCCTCGGCGGTTCGTTTTCCTCTTCGGGGCGGCCCTCGCCTACCTCATCGTCTTTGGCATGCTCTACACGCCGAATATCGTGACCCGGGTGCCCTGCGTGATCTATGACGCGGAGCAGACGGCCCTCTCCCGGAGCCTTGTGCAGGACTTCGAGGCGAGCGACGCCTACCGGGTCACGGAGTACGCCGGGACGGAGGAGGCCATGGAGGCGGCCCTCCGGGAGAAGCGGGCCCTGGTGGCCCTGGAGATCCCGCCGGACTTCTCGAAGAAGGCGAAGGCGGGGGACTATGCCACGGTGCTCTATCTCGTCAATGGCTCCAGCATCATCGTGACGAATCTCACGAGCTCCGCAGCCCAGAGCATCCTGGCGGACTTCTCGGATACGCTGGCGGCAAAGCAGCTGGCGCTCCGCTATGGGCTGGACGAGGGGGCGGTGCTCCATCGGCTCGCGCCCGTCTCCACAAACCTCCGGGTGCTCTACAATGCGACCCAGGGGTACCTCTTCTTCTTCCTCATCGGCCTTGCCATGGTGGCGTACCAGCAGGGCATCCTCTTCGCCGTGGGGGCGGCGGCCCTGGGGGCGGGGGAGCAGGAGCGGCGGGAGGCCCAGGGGGCGGGGCGATGGCTTTTGGCAAAGCTCCTGTTCTACAGCGTTTTTGCGTTCCTTTCCTTCCTCCTGGTGCTGCTCTTTCTCCAGTATGTGAGCGAGATTCCCCTCCAGGCACCACTCCTGCCGGTATTGGGGCTCGCCTGCGTCTTTATCCCGGCGGCCGCGTCCTTCTGCCTGCTCTTCACCTCCTTTTTCCGGGAGGAGGTGTCCTTCCTCCGGGCCATCATCCTCTACCCGGTGCCCGCCTTCATCTTCTCCGGCTACACCTGGCCCACGGAGTCCATGCCCGCCGCCCTGCAGCTCTTGGCGCAGATCTTCCCCCTCTCCCACCTGTCGAATACGATGCGGGAGCTCTTTCTCATGGGCTTCTCCCCCCGCTACGGGGAAAGCGTCCTCTCCCTCCTCGCACTGGGCTGCCTGTTCTTCCTGGGAGCCTGGAGGCGCTACAGGAGGAAGCGGACGTAAAAATACCCCTGCCCGCGATGGACAGGGGATTTTCTTATGCGTTGTTTTCGCCGGCCTTTGCGATGCTCCTGGCCCGCTTTTTGCGGTTCAGGTACCGCTCCGTCTCGGCGACGATGACGCCGGAGAGGGCGATGAGGGCGATGAGGTTCGGGATGGCCATGAGGCCGTTGACGATATCGGCCAGCACCCAGATGGTCTCCAGCTTCAGGAAGGCGCCGGAGGCGATGAGGCAGATGAAGATGAGCCGGTAGGGCATGACGCCCTTCGTGCCCATCAGGTAGATGGTAGCCCGCTCGCCGTAGTAGTTCCACCCCAGGATGGTGGTGAAGGCGAAGAGGACGAGGGACACCGTGAGGACCTCCGAGCCGACGACCCCGTAGGCGGAGGCGAAGGCGGCGTTCGTCATGGCGGCGCCGGCCGCATCCCCCTGCCAGACCCCCGTGAGGACGAGGGCGAGGCCCGTCATGGTGCAGATGATGATGGTGTCGATGAAGGTGCCCGTCATGGAGATGAGGCCCTGCTCCGCCGGCCACTTCGTCTTGGCCGCCGCCGCCGCGATGGGGGCGGAGCCCAGGCCCGACTCATTGGAGAAGACGCCGCGGGCGATGCCGTTTTGCATGGCCATCATGATGGTGGAGCCCGCAAAGCCGCCGGCGGCCGCCGTGCCCGTGAAGGCACTGTCGATAATGAGGGCAACGGCGGCGGGGATGCCGTCCAGGTGCATGACCACGAGGCCCAGGCTGATGGCGATGTAGAGGAGCGCCATGAAGGGGATGACCTTTGAGGCCACCTTCGAGATGCTCTGGAGACCGCCGATGGTGATGGCGGCGATGAAGACCGTGAGAATCACGTCCGTCGCTACCTTCGGGAAGCCAAAGGAGAGCTCCATGCTGTCCACGATGGCGTTCACCTGGGGGAAGGTGCCGATGCCGAAGAAGGCCACGAGGATACAGAAGATGGCAAAGGCGGTGGCGAGAGGCTTCCATTTCTCCCCCATGCCCTGGCGGATGTAGAACATGGGCCCGCCGGCGATCTCCCCGTTGGCGTCCACGCTGCGGTACTTGACGGCGAGAAGCCCCTCCGCGTACTTCGTCGCCATGCCGAAGAAGGCGGCGACCCACATCCAGAAGATGGCGCCGGGGCCGCCCACCTTCACGGCGGTGGCGACGCCCACGATGTTGCCCGTGCCCACGGTGGCCGCGAGCGCCACGCAGAGGGCCTTGAAGCTCGACACATCCCCCCGGCCCTGGTTCTTCGCCTTGAAGATGAGGCGAAGCGCCTGGGGCAGACGGAAGACCTGTAGCAGCCTCAGCCGGATCGTGAGGAAGATGCCCGTGCCCACCAAGAGCGTGATGAGGGGCGGCCCCCAGAGCACGGAGTCAATGGAGCTGAGCACCTGATGGAGTGATTCCATGATACATTCCTTTCTATGTCCCTTGCAAATACACAAATGTACGAAAACAAAGGCTATAATACCACATCGGGAGGTATGCTTCAATGTCTTTCTTTGTCTTTTCGTGTATACATGCAAATATCAAGTTCCCGCAAGGAACCGCAGAGGTACAGAACCATTATCTATGAAATAAACAAATGTCTTGTAGGGGGGGAGTTCTCGTATATAATGTAAACTGGAATTTTGTACGAGGCAAAGACGGCTGCTTTTCCGCAGGCTTTTTCATTGCGGCGGATCCTGGCTATGAGACAGGGCGTGGGTGGCAATCACACATATTAGGAGGGGGCACCTTGTCGAAGATACTGAAGCTTCTGGAGCAGGAGACAGGTGGAAAGTGTTATCGGGCATACAAATATAATGTCGAAAGCGAATCGCGACATCCTATTGATTATGGGGAAGACAAAGCGATGCAGTTTCAACACGGACATGCCGAAACAAAACCGCCAGAACGATATCGAGATTTGAGAGAACAAAGCCGGCACATGCAGCAAATAGAAGGAAATGATGAAACATTATGTTATTTTCTGGACGGCTCACGTCATGTTTACAAGGTGGATGATATTGCATTTCGTGTATCAAAGGGGAGGACAGCCGTATATCCGATTTTAGCGGGACAAATCGGCGTTGGATGCTGTGGCCGTAAAAATCGGCGTATGTACAAGACCATTCTTCGGCGCGAGTGGGCGATAGCACTGCCGGAATTGGCCGATAAGGATGGGCATAAGGATGTTTTCTTTTCCGCGCTTGGCAAGAAGATGAAACAAAACAACTTTTTTTCGCGTTTTGGGTGGGAAGATGGGCGAGTGATGAGCTACTCCGTCAAGCAGGAAGCCAGCCAGGGGAAGGGGCGGGATTCCTTCGAAGCTCGCGGAACGGCCTTGATACAGATGCGCATGATGGAGATGGAACGGGAAAGTGTGGCGGATCTGGCTCGTCGCAAGCTTCTGGATCAGGATCATTATCTTGTAAAGGATGGCCCCTTGGATTATCGTCTGTCTTCCTCGGAACGAAGAAATGACAAGAGCCAAGCAGCTTTTCGCAGGAATTACAATTTTGTGATTGGAGTCTCAAAGCAGTTCAATCCCCATCTCGTGAAAAACGAGAAGGGAAAGGAAAGCCCCGGGTTTCTGGCGGATCTTCCGCCGTTCCATCGGACAGCTGTTGCCCGCCATTCCTATGGCGAGCTTGAGTTTGCCGTATGGTATGTGCGGATCCGCTCCCTGCGCCTGATGGCGACGCCCTTTGATGGAATAGTCAAGGTGGAGAAAATGCTTGTCAACGAACGGGAGAAGGCACAAGGGATTCAAACGGAGGAGGTTGACCATCTGAGTTCCTGCCTGATTAATGAGCGGAGGCCGACTTGCTATGGGAGCGATGCCCGTTGGGGGAATCATATCTATCCTGTGTTTTTGACGGAATCCTATGTCAAGTCTCAATACGTGAGCGAGGAAAGTTTTCTGCAATTGTTTTGAGGGGGTTGCATTATGAGTGAGCCTAAAGTAATCGGCCGGATTGTCGCAACGGAGAAAAAGCCGACGACTATGGACACTTTTGCATTCTGGACGGATTCCAGAGAAAAATTACACGCTTTTGACATGGTCAAGGTCCGTCATATTGATGAATCCTATACGTTCGGCGTAATTACGAGTATTTCCCATATCACAGATGCGCAAAGCTTCATGACGGAATACATTTCGAGCGATTTTGGAAATCCGGATGTGGTGGAAGCAACGGAGCGCGTATCAATGAACTATGTGGAGGCATCTGTGGCCTTCAATAGCAGGGAAATCTATACGCCAGTGCTCAGCGGCGAAGCGGTCATGCTGGCAAGCGCGGAGGAAATTACAACAGCGCTGGGACTTCAGCGCAAGGAAAATACACTTGTCTGCGGACAAATCAACATGTATGAAGGACGTGAGGGCGAGACACTTGCCATCCCTGTAAAATTGGATCCGCGTTTTTTGATTGGACCGGAGGGCGCCCATCTTAATATTTCAGGCATTTCCGGTCTTGCGGCAAAGACTTCCTATGCGATGTTCCTTTTGAAAGCGGCGCAAGAGCACTATATGACTGAAAATCAGGAACGGGTCGCCTATGTGCTTTTTAATGTCAAGGGAAAGGATTTGATGGCTATCCACGAGCCGAATGGCTTTGAGGACGAGGAAGATGGCGGAGAATCCGTAAGGGAGGCCTATCGGAAAATGGGGCTTTCCGGCCGGCCTTTCGAAAACGTGCGATATTTCATTCCATATACCTCGGAGGGGAGGGGCCTTCGAAATACGTATCTTGCAAAGGGAGAGGAGGCTGCCTATCTGGAGGAGGGAATCCTGAAGAAATTCAAATACGTCTACAGTGAGGATAAGGAAAGCATAGAGATGTTCTTTGCGGATATCGATGACCCGCAACAAACAATGGAGGCCATTCTAAGCAAGATTATCGATGAGGATGATCCCGATTTTTCAACCTTGGAAACATGGAATGATTTTCGGGGTAAAGTCAATGAGCTTTCTCAGAAGTCTGGAGGAGGCAACAAAACGAAATCCAATGAGATATCGGTCCTCAGCTGGCGCAAATTCAAGCGCATTATCAATAAAGTCACGAAAAATGATGATATGTTTGCTCAGCGAGCGGACGGGGCTGGAGAGTGTCGTCTGAAGGAGATGCTCAAAGAAATAAAGGGAGGGGATGTCTTTGTCATTGATGTCGCCAAGCTCTCCGAGGATAAACAGGCTTTTGTCTTCGGGGATGCCCTGAGGACCATCTATAATCTCAAGCTGGGGGAATATGATGATGAATCCGGTGTGGAGCCTCCAACGAGAATCGTGGTATTCATTGATGAGCTCAATAAGTACGCATCGAAAGAGACACCCAAAAATTCCCCGATTCTTCGCGAAATCCTCGATGTAACAGAGCGCGGACGTTCGCTGGGGGTGGTTCTCTTCGGAGCGGAGCAGTTCCGCTCAAACATCCATAGCCGTGTGACAGGGAACTGCGCTACACATGCCTATGGCAGGACGAATACGATTGAAGCCGCAACGAAGGATTATTCCAGTTTCCCGCAGACCTACAAGAACATCCTGACCCGTCTTGGGCAAGGGGATTATCTCATTCAAAATCCAATCTTCCGTTCTCTTCTTAAAATTCATTTCCCAAAGCCGATTTACAAGCAGTTCAAAGGATGAGGTTGCATGGAACTAATCATAGGAGCAAACGTGCTTGAAAACCTTACAACAGGCATGTACGCCGACTCGCGGGTGATTTATCGGGAATTTGTACAGAATGCATGCGATTCCATTGATCAGGCATACAAGCAGGGCGTCCTGCCCGAGGCTGACGGCAATAAAGAAACGATTTCGATCTATATCGACAAAGCAAAACGATATATCTCGATAGAGGATAATGGGCTGGGAATAGAACAGGCCAAATTTGCGCAGGTGCTTGGCAATATCGCAGACTCCGAAAAACGAATAGGTCAGGCACGTGGGTTCCGCGGCATTGGGCGGCTTGCCGCTCTGGCATACTGTAGAAAACTCCGCTTTATTGCGAAGTACAAGGGGGAATCCGTGGCCTCCGTTATGGATATCGATGCGGAAAAAATGCGAAGCCGTATAGCGGAAAATAATAGCAAGCTGGTAAAACACGAGGCTCTTTCCATATGGAACGAGATAGTATCGTTTACGAAGCTGGAAGATTGCAATGTGGAGCGACATTACTTTCGTGTTGAATTGCAGGATGTATTGCGGGAAAGCAGCGAGCTGCTGGATGTGGATAGGGTTGAAGCATATCTTGCGGATGTGGCTCCTGTTCCCTTTGACAAAACGTTTTATATGCGGAGCAAGATACAGGAATATGCCAAAGAAAACAGACATGAGCTTTCCACCTATCGAATTTTCCTGGATGACCCAAGCGGCGCAACAGGTGGCGTGCAGATTGTAAAGCCCTATCGTGATAACTTTGAATGTGGCCGCGGAAATGGACGTGACAGCATTACAGATATTGCTTTCCGGGAATTTACAGCATCGGATGGAAAGCCGCTGGCATGGCTTTGGTTTGGCGTTACGGGACTGCGCGGTGCGCTTCCGGATAGCTTGCGGATGCGCTGCATACGCATCCGTTCGGGGAACATTCAAGTTGGTGCTAATGAGGCGTTTGAAAACTATTTCGCGACGGAGCGAAGAGGCAACAAGTATTACATTGGGGAAGTTCATGTTTTGCACGAAGAGCTCATTCCGAATTCGCAGCGAGACAACTTTAATGAGACCCCTATTCGCAAAGAGTTTGAAAGCCAAATGAAAGAGCTCACGCGTAAAGAGCTAAGCCGCTATTTTCATGAGGGGTCGGATATCAATGGCTTTATCAAAAAAATGAAAATCCGGGATAAGGAGGAGGAAGAGTATCGGAAGTGGATTGAGCAGGGCAAGGCAATCGATGAAGAGGATCGAAAAAAGCGCGAGCAAAAATATCAGAAGCTCAAGGAAGATGGAGAGAAAGCAGAGCAAGAGCTTCGCAAGCGTGCCAGCGTCGATACGGGGGACAAGGAGGATGTTTCTGCTACGATAGCAAAACGAAGATTGAAGGCGTATGAGTCTGAGAAAGAAACGTCCGCAACGACAAAACCGCCGCGACAAGATCCGAAGAACAGGAACAGAAGACGTGTGGACAATTTGAGTGCAATGAGCAAAAAGGAGAGGAAATTGATCGATCGAATTTATCGTGTCATACGAGAAAAGCTTGACGCAGACGAAAGCGAGAAATTGATAGCGGCAGTGGAAACGGAGCTCAAACGATGAAACGCCGTGTTCTGCTCGTTGAGCCGAATTATAAAAATAAATACCCTCCCATGCCATTGATGAAGCTGTCAACGTACTATAAGCGGAATGGCGATGATGTCCGCTTTTACAAGGGAGATCTCAAGCTTTTTGCCGCACGGCTGTTGGCGGAAGAGCTATATGAATTGCACAAGAGTGTCAGCCTGGCTCGTCATTTTGAGCTGCTCGTTCGATTTATTCGTCTTGGACGTCTTTCCCTCCTGGAGGAAATCCTGGAGGTGGTAGGGGAGGCGGAGCTGGAAGAATCCTTGCGAGAAATGCGAAGACGATATCAAAGGAAGGATTATCCGCAATTCGATATCGTTGCAGTGACCACTCTTTTTACATTCTACTGGAAAGAAACTATTGATACCATCCAGTTTTGCAAGCTCTTTGTACGAGAAGGGCGATTGCTTGTTGGGGGCATTGCGGCAACGCTTGTGGGCGAACATATAGAGGCGGAAACAGGAATCCGCCCAATACGAGGGCTGCTGGATCGGCCGGGCATGTTGGATGAAAACAATAAGGATATCATAGACGAGCTTCCACTGGATTACTCCATTTTGGACGAGATTGACTATTTATATCCTGCACGGGATGCTTATTTTGGATATATGACACGCGGGTGTATCCGCAATTGCCCCTTTTGTGCCGTCAAGATTTTAGAGCCAACGTATAAACCGTATCTCGCGATGCGAAAGAATGTTGAAGAAGTGGAAGCGACCTATGGAATGAAACGTGACTTGCTTCTGATGGATAACAATGTTTTTGCGTCACGCTTCTTCAATGAAATCGTAGACGAAATCAAGTCTATGGGTTTTTCGAAGGGTGCAACTTATGTGCCTGACCGCAAGTACGATGTCGCTTATCGCCAGCTTTTGTCTGGACAAAACGATCGAGCCTCTTTAAGGCTTATCCTCCAAGCATACAATACGCTGGAGAAGAAATTGCCCTATGAAGCGGCAGGAGAATTTTATATACAGCGGGAAAACAATGGAATGCTTTTTGAGCAAACGGCTACAAGAGAAGGAGCAATAAAGCTTCATCCGATCGTTGCTCCCTTGTTTCAAAAATACTTCCATCCCCTTAAGCGAAAGCGTGCGCTTGATGATTTCAACCAGGGGCTCGATGCCAGACTTGCAACGGAAGATAAAATGAAGAAGCTGGCAGAAACGGCAATCAATCCGCTTCGAATTGCCTTTGATCATTACGAACAACGGGATGTCTATATCCGGGCAATTCGAATGGCAGGCAAGTATGGAATAACGAATTTGTCGAATTATATCCTGTATAATTTTGAAGATCGTCCAGAAGAACTATATGAGAGACTTCGAATCAATGTAGAGCTATGTGAGGAAGAAAATGTTCGGATTTATTCCTTTCCGATGAAATACCATCCCATTGATGATCCCAGATATTTCCGTAATCGGGATTATTTAGGAAGACATTGGAACCGAAAATTCATCCGTGCTGTCCAAGCGGTTTTGAATTCTACAAAAGGCAAAATCGGGAGAGGGAAGTCCTTTTTTGAAGCGGCGTTTGGAAGGTCGCTGGGAGAGTTTTTTGATATTCTATGGATGCCGGAGGCCTTCATAATATATCGTCTGAAATATGATCAAAATCTTGCGAAAGAATGGAGAAAAGCCTTTCATGAGCTTTCCTCTGAGGAAGGAGATGCAGTGAAAAAAATCATTATGCAGAATGATTTTCGAGAAGATATATTGAGGCAGGACATGTCGGAAAAAATGCGCAGCGTCTTGCAATATTACGAGGTACGCCGAGAGCAGTGAGAATCGTATATGTGCAATAGACTGCTCCATCTGCTGCAATGTAGAAAGATTGAAAACGGGCTCCAAAATAGTCAGCTGTTCTGGGCTCATCTCATTTGTTTCACGTGAAACAATTTCCTCTGCGATGGAGGGAATGAGCAACTCATAAATTCCATAGTTACTTGAAGAAGCGCGGTTTTCCCTCTATCATGGGGGAAACAGCGAGCTATGGAAAGGGAGCGATTTTTATGCCGGAGCGTATTTACGAAACTACGGACTATTGGACGCTTACGAATTTCTTTCATGACTGCGGTATGGAGGTGGAGCCGAGCGAGAAGGTGCCGGAGGATATCCAGATGGTCAAGATGTGGCGGGTGGACGACGAGGCGGGCAACCTCCTGGCGGCGGCGACGCTGGAGATCCGCGATGGGGTCTATACGCTGGGAGATCTCGGGGTGCGGGAGGATCTTCGCCGCACGGGCTACGGCCGCCGGCTTCAGCAGCTCGTCTTCGAGGAGGCTCGCCGCCATGGGGTGAAGAAGCTCTGGTGCAGCGGCAAGGTACCGAAGTATTACGAGAAAATCGGCTGGCAGCTGGCGGACTGGGACAGCTCGCCCCGCATCGCCCGCAACTGCACCGGCTGAAGCCGCCGCGGCGCGACATGCTTTCCCGCGATACTGACCTATGACTTGTAAACACAAAAGACGCGAAGCAGAAATGATGTGCTCCCCGTCAAGAGGACAGCAAAATAATATAAAAATTCTTGGTCGGCAGACAATATGTTTGCCGACTATTTTATGCCGCAAGTTGGTATTGATTGTGTCAAGGTTTATGTGTAAACTCTTCCATTATAATTTGATGAAACTCAC
>CAMCRT010000027.1 GCA_945877355.1 uncultured Mitsuokella sp.
GAGTTCGCCAAGGTCAGCATCTTCTGCGTCGGTGGCGGCTATGCCTCCATGCCCCTTATCCAGGCCGCCGTCGTGGACAAATACGCCTGGATCACCCTGCCAGAGTTCGTCGACATCTTCACCATCTCCCAGATGACCCCCGGCCCCATCGGCATCAACGCCGCCACCTTCGCCGGCATGAAGGTGGCAGGCGTCCTGGGCGCCATCGCCGCCACCGCAGGCTTCGTCGCCCCATCGCTCATTCTCGGCATCGCCCTCGCAAAGCTCTTCCTGAAGTACGGCAACATCGGCCCCATCCGCGGCGCCCTGAACGGCCTCCGCCCCGCCGTCATCGCCCTCATCTGCGGCGCCGCCATCGACTTCATCCTCCTCGCCGTCTGGAACGTGGAGGCGCTCCCCATCGACCTAGGCAGCACCGACTGGGCCAGCATCCTCATCCTCGCCCTCGCCCTCCTCGCCCTCCACTACAAGTACGGCGTCATCACCATCCTCGCCACCTCCGGCGTCCTGGGCATCCTGCTGGGGCTGATGAAGACCCTGTGAGGGCTTGACACCCCCACCCAGTTTTTGCTATACTAAAGATGCGCTAAAACGATGATAGTGTCGATGGCACAATAAGCGAATCCCCCTCCAAGTATTTGGCAGTCCTTGGAGGGGGATTCTACTCTTATTTTCGACCGAGTCCGTCGAGGCTAGTTGCTATGAGAGCTTCCGATCTAACCATTTGCAAATATAGTACGCCACTACACTTGCCATAACCGAAAGCAAAAACGATGATATGGAGTCGATAGCACTCACCTCCAATCCGTTGCATGATTGTGAGGGATAGCAACAGCCTTATTATATCGACAGACTTATCCAAGCGCAAGCATATTTACGCGGAAGACCCCGTCCGAGGAAGGAAGAACCTCGGACGGGGTCTTCGCCTCTTGCCTCTCATTGGACATTTTCCGAATAGAGTACTATACTAAGTCCAATTAAGGAAAGTACGACTCGATTGCATAACAAGCGAACCCCCATCCAAGAACAGCCAATTGCTTGGATGGGGGTTCTTCTCTTTTTCACGTTACTCCATGTTCTCCTCAAACAGCGAGGATTCCTCCCCAGTCAATAATATCCTAAATCCATTTTTGCAATTTCAGCCCCCTGCCCGGCTCAAGGAGCTCGCCCCAAAAACGGGATGACCATCAAGCACTGCGCTTATAAACAGAATACGGATAGCGAAAGAGGCCTGCACCATTACATGCAAGCCTCTTTCGCTATCATCACATCTATCTGCCTTGTCCAGTCCTCTTTCCTTTCCTGAAAAGCATCCTGTCACGTCGCGGGTTCTGCCGCTTCTCCAGCGACCATGTTCAAAAGCTCCCTTGCAAGGACCTCGCTCCTCAGGCGCATCAGGATGTCATCCTCCTTCTCCTGGGAGAGAAAATTCATGCTGCCATACCAGACGAGCTCCTCATCCACAACGGCAAAGTGGCAAGCAAGCTGATCCCCTTCCCTTACCTCCGCCCCAGCCTCTCGCAGAGCTTGCTTCATCTCCTCTATGGCCTTTTGCTGGTATGCAGCATAAGCGCTCGTGGGCAATGTCCATAGAATGAGAGACACCTGCGGATGCCTATCCTTTTTCGCGCGACCAATAAACTCCCAAACCCGTCTCCGGCTCAGCCGTAGCGACCCGTGCCAGCCGACTGCTTCCGCTTGCTTGCCTCATTACCTCTCGCCGATTTTCCCGCTCCTTTGCCGAGCCTCCTCCCAGCAAGAGAATCGACTGGATTCCTCTTTTCTGCAGCGCTTCATGCAAGAGCCTTGCATGCTCCTTGAACTTGGTGAGCACCAACGGTGTGCGATTGGATGCAACAGCCGTGAATATATCTTCCACCAGCATTTGGTTTCGCGCCTTATCCTGTATGAGCAATTTATAGAAATCGTTGATGGTAGGCTTATCCTCAGTCACAGGTGCAAATGCTGTAAATCTCGGGCAAATCTCATGGCGAAAATTCTGGGAGTCTGCCCGTTCCTTCTCCGTCATGCGATACCTTACAGGGCCAAGCTGCATAAACACGATTTTTTCATGACCATCTTCCCGCATAGGTGTAGCCGTAAGTCCGTAAACATACTTGGCCTTCACATGCCAAAGAACATTCTCGAAGGTATATGCCCCTGCATGGTGGCATTCATCCATGATGACCATGCCATAGTCTGCGAGCCGCTCATCGACAGCATCCTTTCGCCCCAGGGAGGAAATCATCGCCACATCGAGGATTCCATGCAGGGAATCATGCCCTGCGTAAAGCGTGCCCACGATGCTGCGGGCCTTTCTCTTCCGCTTCCCATTCTCTGGAAGCAACACCTCGTCAATCTGGAGAAACTTCGCAATTGCCTCCTGCCAGCCCCGCAGGATCTCCCGGTTGTGCACCAAAATCAGCGTATTCACTCTGCGGCTGGCAATAAGATATGTGCCTAAAACCGTCTTGCCAAACCCAGTGGCTGCGCCGAGTATGCCTATATCGTGGGAAAGCATCGCGCCTGCTGCCTGCTCTTGCTCCGGCTGCAATGTGCCTGTAAAAGATACATGGAGCTCCCTTCCAAGGGTGCGTCGATCTTCCAACGTATAGGCGATTTCTGCTGTCTTTAGCTGCTCGGCCAACTCCCCTAGGCATCCGCGAGGCAGCATAACATAGCCATCGACATCCCGAAAACATTGGATGCGCCTGGGGATTTGCTTCGTAGAATATCGCATGGCCCTCATCTTGTAAGTTTCCCATACCACCAGCTGGCATCTCGTCTTGATTTGGCATCATACGGTCAAAGGTATTGAAATCCCGCCGATGCGTAGTTTCCGCACCCTTGGATAATAGGGCTGCTCCAAATTTTCGGGCAAGCCGTGCGGCTATCGGTTCATCAAAGAAAATCCAGACATGGGCGCCGTTTCCGGAGCGGGAGCGTTCCAGTGCCGTATCAATTCCTTGTCCGCGGCATATTTCCCGCAAGAGCAAGGCTTCCTCCTTCCAGGGCAGGTTCGAGCCATCATGGTCATCAAAATCAAAGACCAGAAACTTGCAAGAGGAATCCTCTAAAAGGGCATAGGTTCCAGCGACAAAGGGCTTGCCTCTCTCATTCTGTCCCACCAGATGGCGATAGACCACCGCTTCCGAAAGCGGAACCCATGCATGTGACGGACATTCATAACACTTGATGCCACGTTGCTTGCTCTTCGGGCAAACAGTCTTCCAGCGATTGCTGCACACGGGAGCATAGCCCGTACGACCTTCCTTGCTCTCCCATCGCTCCGCATAGAAATCCCTTCTGGCACAGAAGAGCTTCATAAATAGTCCAACACGCCGCTCCTTTTCAGCAACTACCCCCATGGGATGGAGCGTCCTTAGCGGCAGATTGAAAGAAATTCCATGCTTTTTGAGCAAATCCTTCAATCGTAAATTTTCCACTTTCAGCCGTTCAATCTCCTGCTGCAAGCGCTCCAGCTCCGTCATGCCATTTCACCACCATG
Source organism: uncultured Mitsuokella sp. (assembly GCA_945877355.1). GTDB lineage: Bacteria > Bacillota > Negativicutes > Selenomonadales > Selenomonadaceae > AWVT01. Next base: position 3,509 of record CAMCRT010000027.1, read on the forward strand.
CCTATGCTATTCCTTTTTATCACGTAATCCCATCTCGCTTCTTGTTCGCCAATTTTAAGAAAATTCCTTCCTTGCACCAAATATCGTAGAGATGACGCGGCAACAGATTCGTTGGAAACAGACCATATATACACGCCACCTAACGAATTGGAAAATAAATGTTCTAATTCCCTTGAAAAGCTATGGAGAATACGATAAAATAAAGAAAAAGAAGGAATACGAGAATACCGTCACCCACTTCACGCTGGAGCCCCGGTATACCATCGGAAACGCGCCCTTTCCCGAAAGCGACTACGACAAGATCACCATCATTATGATCTGCCTGTCCAAGGGCGATACTATCCATGAAGAGAAAGACATCATTCGCTTTTTGGGCGTCCTCCTCAATATGAATATGCCGCTGGAGGAGCGCAGGCAAATTCTCGAAAAGGATTACGATATAAAGATGAACGAAGAGATGGAACAGGAGGTGGAGGAAATGTGCTCCATTGGAGAAATGATTGCACTAGAAAATCTGGAACTTGGCCGGTCGCAAGGAATCTCTCAAGGCTTCTCGCAGAGTCATGAACAATTCGCCCTTCTGATGCTGCGGGACGGCGAGCCACTCGATAAAATCATGAGGTACACAGACTATTCCTTTGACCAGCTCGAGGATCTCGCCCGGAAAAATGGCATGACCATAAAGCACTGAGACTCCCCATAAGGATAGCCACAAAACTATACGCACAAACGTCCACTTTGTGGACATTGTGCGCCGTCCTTGCAAGAAATCAGCCAATCAGTCTGCGCCTACGGCTTGACTTCTTGGGATTTCATAGTAAACAAAAGATGCTTGCAAGCTACGACCTGCAAGCATCTTTTTTATTCCCTGGTTTCGTCCAAAGCGACTTCCAGCCTCATGCCCTTCAAGCCTCGGGATCCTCGCGGATCATCTGGTCCACCAGATCCCCGAAGGAATCCGCCAGGCGCTTCTGCTCGAAGAGGATCTGGTCGCGCCGCACCGCCTCCCCCTCCTCCTTTGCCGCCTCCCGCTCCTCCTGCTTGGCGAGGATTTCCTCCAGCATATCGCCCATTTCCTTCAGCATCGATCCCAAATCCTTTTCCATCTGGATAGCCTCCTTTTCCCCAGGGCCGAGCCCCGCGTCGCTTTTCCCTGGCCCGCGCCCGGCCTGCCTTCCAAATTTTTCGCCTAGCACACCACAAAGCGATGATACCGCTGGGTCATATTCCGCAGCAGCATCGTCTTGAAGAACTCACAAAGCCGGCTGACCTGCTCCGAGGCGTAGACCTTCAGCTTGCACCACAGGGCGAAATGCTCGCAGTTGTTGAAGAGAAGGCTGTACATCTTCTCCCCGATTTTCGCGATGGCCCGCTTCAGCGTCTCCGCGGCAGTATAGACCTTGAGAGCCCCTTGCTCGTAGGAATTGCAGAAGAAATCCATCATATCCTGCACCATACTGCTCTGCCGCACGTGATACCGCAAAAGCATCTCGGCATCCGCCTCCGTCTCCGGCAGATAGGGCACAAAGAACCTATCCGCCCCGTCCAGGAACCGCTCCAGCCCCGCCCGATGGACACAGGCCTCGCCGCCCTTCACCACCGGCGCATAGTGGATGACCTCCCCGCCGCCCGCATAGACCGCGTAGTGGTCGTAAATCTCCCGCTCCACCAGGATGATCTGCCCCGGCTTTACCTCCGATAGCTCCATGATTTACTCCTTTGCAAACTGCCTATTCCGCTGCATCTGGCGAAGCGCCGCCACGTAGGTGACCGCCGGCACCGTCACCCGGTAGGCCGGGCCCGTGATCTGGAAGATCGCCCACGCCCCCATGAGGAGCCCCAGCGGCCCCGAGATAAAGGATAGTGCCCGGGCCAGCACCGCATTTACACCCAGGGAGAGCCCGCGCCCCACCACCAGCCTCGCCAGGGAGTTCGCCACGATGACCGAAAGCTGGTAGGAGGCAAAGCCCCCTGCCCGGAACACGCCCGCAAAGAACGCTGCCGCCGCCTGGGGTGCGATGACCGCATTTTCATCCATGGCCTCCAGAAGCGCCCGCCGCCCCTCCTCGCTGGCCTTCTCCCAGAGATTGCTGGACACCGACGCAAGGAGCCGCGCCTCCACCTCCTCGATGGTCCCGCCCGTCGCCACGTCCATCTTGTCGCAGACATCCCGGAGCACCGTCCCATAGTCCTCCTGGCCGAGCAGCGTATTGCTGCCATAGTCCAGGAGCTCATCGGCGATGGCCCAGGCATACTCCTCCTTCGACTCATAGTCATTCCGCTCCGAAAGCATCGACGAAAAGCCCCCCTTCTCCCGAAGGATATCCGCCAGCACCTCCAGCTCCTCCTCATCGCAGCCTTCCAAGAATTTCAGGTTTTCCATGATAAAACTCCCTTTCCTACATCCATGCTTCCCGTCATTCGACACGCCCCCAAAGGAGCTTCCTCCGGGCCGTATCTCCTGACCTCTGCTTCTATTCTAGCAGGCAAGATGGACACCTATTGTCCTTCTCAAAAAGAATTTGCGAAAATCCCCATTTTCTGCAAGCCGAGAAATAAATGTTCTAATCCCTTGAAAATCCCTGTGGCATACGATAAAATAAAAGAAAGATTATCTCAAACAATTTTTGCAAGCTATTGCCGAAAAGGAGGCGACTCCCATGTGCCGAGCAAGACATGCGGCGGATTTCTTCATCGATGCCGGACTTCGTGATCCCGAGGAAAACATGACAAACATGCGCATCAACAAGCTCCTGTATTTTGCACAAGGCTGGTGCTTGGCAAGATACGGACGGCCCCTTTTCCGGGAACGGATAGAGGCTTGGACCTATGGCCCCGTCGTCCCCACCGTATATCGCAGGCTGAAAATCGCCGGTCACGAAAAGATTGGCAGCATACTCGACGAATCCTATGCCAGCCATTTCGATGACGAGGAACAAAGCCTCCTGCTCGACGTGCTGCGAGAATATGGCAAATTCTCAACGGCTGGGCTTGTCGATTTGACCCATCGGCCAGGCTCCCCTTGGAGCGAGGCCACCAAAAACGGACGAAACGCAGAGATTTCCCCCGCCTCCATGAAAAAATATTTTTCCGCTCTTCCTCCGCTTCCTTCCTTTACCCTGCCAAAATTCAAGGAAAGCGATTTCATTGGCCACGGGGATGAAGAAACAGGAAACTACGTCCTTCCAAAGGAGTGGGACGATGACAATTGATCCACATCCTTGGGAAGTATGGTGGGCCGACGTTGCCTTTGAAGACGCTCCACACATACGAAAGCGCCGTCCCGTCGTCGTTCTCGACCATCAAAACGCGATCGTACTTTCCCTGAAGGTCACAAGCCATACACCGCGCTCGCAGTTCGCGGGAGAATATGCTCTAGCCTATTGGCAGGAAGCCGGTCTCTCAAAGCCATCAACCGTTCGCATTACCAAGCTGCTACGCTTGCGGGAAACAGACTTTGCTTGAAAACTTGGAATGCTGCATATCGCCGATATCGCTGCGATTTCAAAATGGATTGACATCCTGTACAAGTAGCAAAGTGCACCCCCTAATCTTCATGCGGAAAGGCTTGCAAGCAGAACGAAGATATGGAACAGGAGGTGGAGGAAATGTGCTCCATTGGTGAAATGATTGCCAGGGAAAATCTGGAACTCGGGCGTACACAGGGTTTTTCACAAGGCAGTGATGTACGCAACGAACACGTAGCTCTTTTAATGCTAGAGGATGGCGAGCCCATGGACAAAATCATGCGGTACACGAACTACACACCTGACCAGATCGAAGACCTTGCCCGGAAAAATGACATGACCATAAAGCACTGAGTCCCCTATAAAACAAGCCACACGGAAAATGCTGGCAAGCGGGTATGATAACCGCCTGCCAGCCTTTTCGTATAAGCCGTCCTGAATTTTTGCTGCCCCAGCTGCTCCCTTAGCCAAAGCTCTTCTTCAATGCCCGGCTCACCAGCGACACGCCGAAGGAGTCAAAGATAACTCATTTGTGTTTTCCATCCATTGAGAAATATTGCAGATCCGAGTGATATATCAAATCAGATGGTAAACTACACGCACAAACGTCCACTTTGTGGACATTGTGCGCCGTCCTTGCAAGAAATCAGCCAATCAGTCTGCGCCTACGGCTTGACTTCTTGGGATTTCATATTAAAATAAAAAAATTTTCTTGCCCAATGCTTGCACCAATACGCAAGCGTTTTATACTAGCTCAAGTAAAAAATCGCTCTTGCGGGCATCTCCTTCTTTATATATCATGTAGCTATGGAATACGTATCCACAACAAAAATCAATATACTGGAGGAATCAAACATGAACGTATTGCGCGAGCTCAATCGCTTTATCGCTTCGAAAAAGGATCTTGGACTTCTCTTTTTCCGCGTGCTCATCGGCCTTGCCTTTATTTGGCATGGTGTGCCAAAGCTTCTCAGCGGCCCGGAGGGCTGGACGGCGCTCGGGTCGATGATGGGTGCCTTGGGCATCCATATCTTCCCGACATTCCTCGGCCTTGTCTCTGGTCTGACGGAGACCTTTGGCGGGCTTTTCATCCTGCTGGGCTTCCTCTATCGCCCCATGTCCGCCCTGCTCTTTGCCAACCTCATGATCGGCACGGCCATCATCTATGCCATGGGCGTTCCCATCCTGGAGGTGACACGGCCTCTCGAAGAAGGAATCTTCTTCCTCAGCATCCTCTTCGCCGGCCCGGGCCGCTACAGCCTTGACGAAAAGCTTGGTGTGGAGCCCAGCGAAGCAGGACGCATCTGAAAAAGCAGTCTTACGAAATCCGGCAACACCATTGCCGCCGTCGTCCTACTTGAAATCCTTTCTGGAAATATCTGCCGGGAAACAAAAAGCACGCGCGAATTAGCTTTCAGATTAAGAAATAAATGTTCTAAAAATCTTGAGAATCCATGGGGAATACGATAAAATAAAAAAAGAAGGAATACGAGAACACCGTCACCCGCTTCATGCTGGAGCCCCGATATACCATCGGAAACGCGCCCTTTCCGGCCCGGCAAAACGAGATAACCATAAAGCACTGAATCTACCAGCGTGCTCCCCAATCAACAGTCATATAAGGATTGACTGAAGCTTCTCTTTATTGTATTATTTTATCTAAATTCGGCACTTACATATTTCGCCGATTCTAGATAAAAAGAGGTGTGGACATGTATGGGGATGACGATTACCTTGCCTCAAGAGCAGAAGTTTTTTCGATTGAATGAGCTAAAAGCATTCGGCCTTTCCCTATATAAGATAGCACAGCTCGTTAAAAACGGAACTCTGTCCAAAGTAAATCGATTTTGCTACGAAAACATGACCTATGCCGGCGAAGAATCCGACTTCTATTATGCCGCCGCATACGTCCCGCGGGGCGTTATATGCCTTCTCAGTGCTGCTGCATACCATGGGCTCACAACATATATCCCCGGTGAGATTGATGTTGCCATCCCGCGAAAAACACGGGTTTCCACCCTCCCCGACTGGCCCACAATCGTGTTGCATTACTACACAGATGCTCGTCACGCCTTTGGCATCGAGACGATTTGCGAAGGGCTGAATCATTTCCAGGTATACGACCTCGAAAAGACCGTCATTGACATCGTACACTATCGGGAATCCATCGGTATCGAAGAAATGCGGGAGGTCCTGACCTCCTATCTCGGTCGGCAGGAAAGCAACGTGAGCAAACTGACAGAATACGCAAAAAAGATGGGCTGCGAAAAAGCCCTGCGGACATATCTGGAGGTGCTGGTATGACAAGCGCTGCTTCTGTCAAGGAACGACTGAAAAACAAAGCCCGTTCTACTGGGAAGACGATGCAGGAGCTTCTGACCCTCTATGGGCTGGAACGCACAATATACCGCCTGTCCATATCCAGACATGCGAGTAAATTCACGCTCAAGGGCGGAGTTTTGCTTTACGCTCTTTCCTCGGGAAATTTTGCAAGAGTCACAAAGGATATCGACCTGCTCGCAACAGGAGTCCCCAATGCGACTGAAATCCTAAAGAATATTTTTGCTGATGTATTCCGCCTATCCTATGACGATGCCCTCCGCTTCGACTTATCAAGCCTGGAAGCCAAAGACATTACCGAATTCAAGGATTATCACGGGGTGAATATATCGATTGATGCATTTCTGGATAAGACGCGAATTCGGGTATCCATCGACATCGGATTTGGCGATTCTGTTTATCCGAAAGCGACACAACTGGAGTTCCCTGTACTTCTTGACATGGCTGCTCCTATCATCCATACATATCCCATAGCATCTGTTATCGCAGAAAAGTTCGAAGCAATGGTTTTTCTTGGAGATGCAAACAGCAGGTATAAGGATTTCTATGACATTTATATGATTGCACAGAATCATGACATCTCCGGTAAAGTCCTTTCAGAGGCTATCAAGAGAACATTCTCGCACCGCAAAACGAGTTTAGATGGTGATATCCTTGCCTTCAGCGATACCTTTCCAGTAAGTCCAATCCATCAGACAAGATGGAAGGCTTTCCAGAAGAAAAAGAGAATTGGCACCAACATGGATTTCCCTACCATGATGGTGCATATCCAAAATTTTCTTCTCCCTATCGTCAATTGCCTGAAGGAAAAGAAGGAGTTCCAGAAGAAATGGAATAGCCGGAAACAAAATTGGGAATAGCATCCATCGTCCACGAGTTCCCTTCACTACAGATGTGCTGCTAAGGAGTGCAGGCGATTCTTGAAAAGGACTACGCCGTAAATATAAATGAAGACATGGAACAGGAGGTGGAGGAAATGTGCTCCATTGGTGAAATGATTGCAAGAGAGAATCTCGAACTTGGTCGTGCGCAAAGCTATGAGCAGATTTCCCTTTTGATGTTGCAGAACAGTGAGCCTCTCAATAAAATTATGATGTATACCAACTACACTCCTGATAGGCTCGAGGAGCTCGCCCAGAAAAACGGCATGACCATCAAACACTGAGCCCCCTATAAAACAAGCCACACGGAAAAGGCTGGCAAGCGGATAGGATAACCGCCTGCCAGCCTTTTTGCATTAGATCATTCTGCGATTTTGCCCCCTGGCTGCGCCCTTAGCAAAAGCTCTTCTTCAATGCCCGGCTCACCAGCGGCACGCCGAAGGAATCCAGAGTGAAGTCCTCCACCGCCTGGTGCATGCCCCGGGGGAAGAAGGGCACGTTCTCGCAGAGCCCTGTGAACCCGTCGAAGTGCTCCAGCAGGCCATACCCCTCCGGCACATACTCCGACAGGCGCGGGTGGTACATGTCGAGATAGAGGGTATCCTCATACTTCCCATCCAGCCCGACGACCTGGAACACGTCGATGATGTCCTCCGTCACTTCCGACGGGACGCTCCCCAACCGATGGAACGTCACCCGGCACTCCGTCTCCAGCATGACGAGGCGCGAAAGGTAGATCGCCTCCCCTTGGGGCCCCATGACGGGAATCGGGTTATTCGCATCCCGCCCGAAGTCCCCCGTCCCATTCGGCAGCACATCCACATCCAACCCCGCCTCATATTCCGCACGATACTTCGGCGAGCAAAGCTCTGCAATCCCCTCCGGCGTATTCATCATCTCGAGAAAAGCCCGGATTCTCTGAGCCGCCATCTCCTTGCGATGGCTTTTCTTCTTCATCTCACCCACTCCTTTTCAGCAGGCAATCAAACCTTGCAGGCGAATTTCGAGCAGAAATACGCGCTCGCGGTCTCCGTATTCCGCTCCATGCACTGCGCCTTCTGCCGCTCATCAAACTCCCAAAAGCCCACCGAAGGGCTCTTGGGGCGTATCACGCTGTTCGTCGGGTCATACCAGAACTTGCAAAAGGCACACTTCTTAAAGCTGTTGCTCCGGATATTGACCATCTGCATCGCTATCACCTCATTCCATGTCTTTTCTTCAGGAGATTACACGCTTTCAAATTTAGCGCATAGTATTCCTCCAAAGATAATAGATCAGACAATTTTGTGCGATAAAAGGCATCGACATTGCAGCGCAGTGGACGGTGGTCGTATATCTTGCATTTCCGCGTGGCATCCTCATAATGCCTGCATGTGCCATCGCCCCTGTCCAAATCCTCATATATCTTGGATTCCCCGACATGCTGGCAACACAGCCCGCACATATCGCACGGAAATACATTTACCCCGGCGATACGTTACGCCTCCAATCTTGCATACTCTTTGCGTCCAGTGGAAAGCGCCGTCTCTGCTGCCGGATCCATGCTGCCATCCTCTTTGAGCAATGGCGTATCAACAATCATCTTGATGGTCTTCGCCGTAAGTGCCGCATGCATGACGCTTGTCTTTTCCTCTGCATCATAGCTCGGGTAGTTCACGCCATGATTTTTTATTGCACGTTCCATATCCTTGTTGAAATCCCGAAACAGCCTGTTCAGGTCGTAAAGCAAATCATCAATCTGTGCTGCGCGTTCCTCCACTGCCTGTAGAAAAGAAACGATATTCTTGCCCTCTTCGGCATATTTTCTGGCCTTTTCCCGATTGGAAAGGGCATCGTTATAAGCTTCTTCCGCTTTTGAGTCCATGAACATTCCACCGATTGCAAGGGCAGGACCTGCCACAAGGCCGCCAAGGACAGCCATGCCGCCTGCCATGCCCATGCCCCCTGCTGCAAGGGAGCCGCCGCCGAGCCAGGCAAGGGTTGCATTTGTAGCCGCAGCACCACTCAAGCCCGCAATCGCCGTTCCCGTAGAAGCCGTACCAATGGCACCAACCGCCCCAAACGTTCCTGCCGCCAGAGCCGATCCTGCCGCCACAGATCCCCCTGCCGCTCCCATCATCTCGCTGGCCTTCAGCGTAACTTCCGAGAGCTCCTTTAGCGCGGGGCTTCCTGGCCTGAAATTCTTGAGCTCATCTATGCCGACACTATCCGAACATTCGATATCCTTGATTTGCTGGAACAAACCGACGAAATGGTTCATCTCCCCTGCCATAATCTTGATTTTCCCATTTCCCAATTTCTCCAGCGACCGGGTCGTGTCCTTGCGCTGCCTCTCGACCGTCTGCGTCGCTTCCTTTATCTCCTTTTGTGCGGCTTTATTATGGTACTCCGCCTTGTCAAACTTTTCCTTTGCATCAATACCCTTTTTGATTCCAAAGCCTGCAGCTGCAGCGCCTGCTGCAATAAGAATAAATGGTAATGGCATACGAATCACTCCTAGATTATCATAGCTTGAATACGGCATTTTTATCCATCATGAACGCATCGAACTCCGCAGCATTCTTATAGCCCAGCTCCTTTCCGAATGCGCGGGATATATTATCAAGGCTCCGACAAAATGCGTCAGAATTTCCACATCGTATCGAGACCTCTATGGCATCAAGATTTTCATGGATGACCTTCGCTCGGTAGTCGAAAAGCTCCCGCGTGACACGCTCAAATCTCTCGCGTTGCGCACGCATCTCGCGTATGGATTCCTCGCAAGCAGCTTTAATCTGGCGATATCGTTCCTTTGAGCGATCTGCCGCGTCGAAAGCACTCAAGACGCTATCAAAAAGCATGTTGGTAGCAAGGCATCCGAGGAGCGAACCGATTGCACCGCCAAGCGGTCCCAATGCCAACGTCCCCACGGTAGCAAAGGCGGCAGAAACAAGTGCTCCCGTGCCCTTTTCTCCAATCTGTCGCAGGAGCTGTGCCTTTGTGATTTTGCCTTCCGCATAAAGGCGCACGCTTGAACCGATATCGTAAATCGTTCCTGCGATATTGATGACTGCATTGGCATTTCCAAGCTTTTGCAACGTTGTAACCGCAGTACGCTTCACCAGCTCATTGCGGATTCGTTTTTCTGCCTGTTTGCTGAGCTCCTTGACAGTCTCTCGGATAAGTTCATCGCCATGCTTTTGGATATAGTCCATCGCGACGGATTTTCCCGTATCAACGACCATATCCTTTGCTGCCGTGGCAAGTTCCTTCCGCCCGCTCAAGACATCCATGCCATTAGCGAGCAGATTGTCCGTCATTCGGTTTGCGGCAGAATCTGCAATGCTATCGATATGCCTATTGAGACGGCGGCTTCCTTTTCCAGAAGTGTGCAAGGATTTTGCAATTTCCTTTGTTCCCCTTTGCACGAAGGAAGAAGTTGTCTCCTGTATTTTTGTCTCCGCAAGTTCTTGCATGGCACCTAGTGCTGTGTCTTGTGCAGCCTGTCCGATATCCTTTTCCCCAGAAAAGACTGCAGAAATATTGCTTTCCAGATGATTTTGAATGGTGCTTGCCGTGTTCTGGATGGTGTTTTTCAGATTCCTGTTAAAAGAGCGGTTTCCCCTTCCATGGCCTCTTTTCCGGAGCGAATCATACAGGGCATCTCCCGCTTTATCGAATAAGATTCTGCTTTTCTGTTGAATCTGGGCTGCTGCTATCTCCTTCCCCCTGGCTTTTGCATGAGTCAGGAGGATCTCCTCCATATCTTCCAGAGACCTTGCCCCCGCGGCCTGTTTGAAGCAATCCCGGTTGATAGTGTGCAGGAAATCTGTAATGTCCTTCTTTCCTGTAAAGGAAGACATAGACCCATCGAACTGGTCAATCGCTCTATCAATCTGATCGGAAGCGAAAGAACACGCCTTTTCAATTCCATGTGACTGAAGAAGCTCCTTCATCCTTTCCGGGCGATCAAAATGCTCGATGCTGCTTGTGGTCAGGAATCCCAGTTCCTCCATCATGGCAGCTTTTGCCGGAAAATCCGATAGGCGTTCTTCCAGATTTTTCAGAAGCACATCCGAGGCATTTTTCGCCAATCGCTTTCCTGTATCAATCGCAATAGCCTCTATCTTCTCTTTCCCTGCATCAGCAGCCAGCAGAAACAAAAGCTCCACCGTATCATCCGCGATACGATTTGCTACGGGTTCTTCCAAACCCAAAGAGGACGCCGCCTTGATATGCGCCTTCATCCAAAGACGCAAGTTTTCCCGTATACGCCTCGCAATCTCATTTGATGGAAACGTTTCTCCCCCGGAACCACCGATTGCCTGCACCGCATTTGATAAAGCGATTTCGGCGACCTCATCCAAATGCTCTTGCAGGAATCTCGTTCCTTTATTGCTGGGAAGCGTCTGCAAGAACAACTGAAGCCTCCCCTTCAAGACCGAAAGGATTTGGCCTCTTATCTGCGGCAAACCCAAAAGATCCAGGATTGTATATGCATTGCTCATCGGAGCACACCACTTCCTAACGCACTAACCCCTATGATATCTCAAATAGCCTTTTTCTGGCTCAGTAACACAAGTTTCTTCTTGGAAACTCGATCCATGATGCGCCACAGCAACCCATCGGAAAACTGTTTAACCGCATCTTCATTCTTTCGTTCTAGCTTCGTAGAAATCTCCCGTATCACGCGAATAATTTCACGGGAACAGACTTCCAAATCCTCTTGCAGGAATTCCTTCGTGTCTGGCAAATGAAGTTCTGCGTTATATACAACAGACTCGTTCGTATCTTCTTGGTGAAACAATTTATTTATTGGGAAAATAGGGTTAAACAGTGGCGGGAATAGATACATACCGAGTATCGAATTCATATTGTGTTTCCTTCGAAATTCAAGTTCCAGTATTTTCATGCGATAATCGATTCTTGCAATTGATACAATACACACATTCGCAAAGAAGTTTTGGATCCCTTCCCTGATAATTTCGCATACCAAGTCAACCATTTCCTTTGCGCCTAGCGTTTTCAGCATAGTCCGCCCTCCTTGTGCTGCTTCTTCATTACCAAAACGAAATAGATTTCACAAATAATTCTTTTCTCACTCCAGTACACAGCAAAATCAGGGTAATCTATCTTATAACTACAATATTCTCCCCCCCACGGACTCTCCTGCTTTTTCCAATAATTTATTTGAGAAACAGGATGCGCCATCGCGATATATGCAACGACCGACTGTCCCTCCCGACTTTTGTTTCTATTTTAACAGACGACGTGGACAGCTATTGTCCTTCTTGATGATTGCCCAGCACCGAATCCACGAACATGAAATCATCCACAAAAAGGCTTGCAATCGCTGCAAGCCTTTTCTGTGAAATGAATCCATTCGTCTTCTCGAAGATCCTATGCGCGAGCAGCCATAAATACTTGCCTCGAAAGATTCCCCTCATCTCTCCATTCGTTTTGTAAATGTTGCAATAAGGCTTCCGATACAGCAAAAGGCGTCATAAAAGGTTCCATACAAGGTGGTCGGGAACAAATACATGAGAATCATATCAAGCATATCGGGGTCCTGGGGCGGTGTAAATATATCTGTCAAATCGCCATAAAGCATAAATCCCCACATTGCTGTCACTATCAGGCCAAATACGAACTTGTGACTCGCGTCATCTATCATCACTTTTGTAAACCATAGTACAACAGCAGCGATTATTCCTGCGAGAAGAATTGGATTTTTCTCTGGTGTCAGGTCAAAAATAAATCCAATTACCTTTTCCGTGATAAATTCAACAATCAATGTGCCGACAAAATACTCTATGAACGGGGTAACGGAATCCTCGATTTTAGAAAGCAAACCATATAATTGCACCTAATTTTTTCCTCCTTTCGTCTACCTGCTCAGCCGCCCACCTATTCGCTATCAACTGTTCTTGTAAATTCCCCGCTTGATGATGTCGGTCTTCAGGCTGTCTGCCTGTGTGACGAAAATTCTTGCGAGGCGTTTGTTTCTCTCGTCCTTGAGATCTGAATGATAGTGGGATGGATACCGTCCCCCACCGGTATAATACTTGTCCACGATGACGTTATCCGCCTCATCCACATGGAACAAAATATATAGGGGGATGACATGGCGGTTCTGGAGCCATACACCCTGCCGGCCATCGGGGCTGCTGTAGCCATCGTCTGCGCGCTCTATCTCGAAGATGAATTGGGAGTAGTCCAATGTGCCGTCTTTCCGCTTCGTGTAGGCCTCGCGGAAGCTGTAAACGATATCCTTTACGTCCTTGTGGCTCGCCGTCACCTTTGCCACGCTGTCGCTGGCAGCATCGTAGATGACGTAGTAGACGAGGTTCTTGCTCTTATCCGCCAGCCGCGCGACGGCTCCCTCGTCATTTTTCTTGGAGACAGCTGTCACCTGGTCTGTGTAGCCGTGCTTCTTCAGGATTTCCGCGATTTCAGCAGTATCGTTTATCGGGGTGTCCTCCATGCGCTTGATGGTAGCCGCCAGATTCCTGCCCTCGGAATCCACGGCCTGGGAGCTGACGATGCGGTCGGCATTCGTGAGCTCCGGCGGGTTCTTGACGAGATGATATACGAATCCGCACTCTCCAATTAGTGCAAGCACCATCACGCCTGCGACGGAGAACACGGCCTTTCGGAGGGAGGCATCGTCTTTCTTCAGTAGGCCATAGATAAAGCAGCCAAAGCCCACCAGCAAGAGGATAAGGGCAGCAGCAGCCAGGGCGTATATGGCGCTTTCGTGGTAGATGCGGAATTTCGCCTGTATACTGTTTTTCTGGTTCTTGCCCAGGAGCATGCTATTCTTGAGATCCCAGCTCAGCGTCTGCCTGCCATCCGATATGGTATCCGCATTTGACGAATCCGCCGCATAGGGAAGATGCAATGTGAGATTATATGTAGCAGAATCCATCAAAGTCGATGCTGTAATTTTTACTTGCTGTTCAAAGAAATTGTCGTTATTGCTTGGCTTTATACCCGCAATTTTTTTCTGAAATACTTGCCTTTCCCGATCAGTTATAAGTGTTGAATTCACACTATACATATCGAACAAAAAACCTTTTCGATATCGAACCCCCTCAGACTTCTCATCTGGATTCAAATAGGTCGTAACGGTATTTTGTTCTATCATCGCCTGTATGGAGGGATATACCTTCTGTGTCTTAAAGCCATTATCGACCTCTGTAACAGTCTCTCCTTCCTTCTTTGCCGTTTCTTTAGCCGTCTTGATTCCGTCTTCGACATCCTTTCGCCAGTCATAGGGCAGCTGTTTCATCGTGTCTATGGCTGTGACCTCCTGACTATTCGTCACACTTCCATCTTTCGCTATAGATACATCGGTATCCATTTTTACACAGCCAAAGCTCGAAAACGCGATTGCTATCAGTGCGACGCAGCCAAGCCATCTTGCTCTCATCGGTATCCTCCCATCTCAGAAATCTGCCGCAAGCCCGCGTGAATCATGACGAGCAGGAAAAGCCACACCACCGCGATCAAAGCGAACTGCACCACGGGAATAGAGAAGTCATTGGATGCCGGCATATCCCACACTCCATGGAGCACGATGGCAATGGCAAGAAATTGCAGGAATTTCACATTGGTGAGATGGTCGGTCGTCAGCGGGCTGTCCTTTTTCACCATGGCAAGGGCCGCGCCAGCTAGAGCCGTCCAAGCCGTATGGGTCCCCAGCGAGGTGATGCCACGCAGGTAGAGGACATCCACATCCTTTGTCATATTGATGTACCCCGCTGTCTCAAAGACGGCAAAGCCTGCACCGACCGCCGCGCCGATCAGAAGGCCGTTCAGGATATATTTCGTTGGGGCATCCTTCAGGAAGTAGGCAACGACGATAATCTTGCCCAGCTCCTCCACGATGCCCACAAGGAATGCGCTCCCATTTGTCAGATCTCGGATGCCGACCACCTGGTAGAGCACCAGCGTCATGAGGAGCGATATGACACCGCCGATGAAGAATATGGTCACGATGGAGAAAATGCTGATATTCCGCGGGGCATTGACCTCGAAGAAAAAGACCAGCAGGGAAAAGGGCACGCAGAGGGCACCGAGGAATACGGCTCCCGGATAGACAAGAGGATTGCCGAAATGCTGCGACATGAAAAGCAGCACGCCGAAGGTCACGGCAAGCACCACAAACACCCGGGAATAGAGCCAGGGACGAGGCCAGGCCGTGGAGATTTCCGACTCCGGCGGTGTCGTTGTCGCCGTGCCTGCGATGAAGATGGCCTCTGCTTCCTGCTTGCTGTGGGTGCCCAGCACATTGCTGAAGAGCTCGCTCATCCGGAGCTCCACATGGTCTGTACCGCCCGTGAGGTGGTTCACCGAGTCCACGAGGCTGGAAAACTGCTCCTTCGCCTGCTCCCCGATCCCTTTCCCGGCTGGCTGGATTCCTCCTGGAGAGGCCGCCAGCTGTACCCCACAATGGGGGCAGAACTTCGCTCCCCGCATAAGGGCGCTTCCGCAATTCGGACAAAATTTTGCATCTGCCATTTCCATATCGCCTCCGACTGGCTCATCAATCATGGTAGTAGGTAAAGTTGTGGTTCCCGTCTATAATCTGGTTCATTATGGAGACCGTCTGCCCCGTCACATCGTATTTGCCCACATGGAGGCTTTGCACCTCAAACTCATTCGTTTTCG
Source organism: uncultured Mitsuokella sp. (assembly GCA_945877355.1). GTDB lineage: Bacteria > Bacillota > Negativicutes > Selenomonadales > Selenomonadaceae > AWVT01. The sequence goes on from CAMCRT010000027.1 coordinate 18,849, forward strand.
GATTGACTACAAAGGTCACATTGACGGGCATTTCCTTTCCATTTCCCTCGTCCTTCGACTTCCCCCGGAAGTACACGTAATGCACCTTGTTGATTTCCTTGCTCTCCCAATGGGTGTCCCCAAAGAAGCCCTCAAAGGCCTCCCCGACAGTCTTGGAGGAATTGAAATAGAAGTGACCATCCTTGACCCTGCTGACATCGGAGGAAGCATTGACCAGATAGACGAATATCAGCACGACGGCTGCAAGAATCGGCACGACAAGCTTCGATTTTTTCTTTGACTTCTGCAAAAAGTTGCTTGTTCCTCTTTGCGGATTCTGGCTGGTCTGTACGTTGGCATTCTGCGGGGCAGGGGATACTGGCGGTGTGCTTGGCTGCACAGGGGCACCCGCTCCGCAGGCGCTCCCGCAGGCATCACAGAACTGTGCATTGTCTGGCAATTTCTTGCCGCAATTCGGGCAAAACATAGGCGTCTCCTTTCCTCTCGTCACGCGCCTTCCATCTTACGAAGCGAACCGTATGGCGATGTAGCTTACCGTATTATCCGATTTCTTCACAGCGAACCGCAGGATGGCGGCATGGCCGTCCCGGGAAGAGGCATTGTACTCATACAGGATCAGATCCTGATAATCCGTCTTCATGTAGTTCGGCCCGTATGCCGTTGTGACATCCTGCAGCGTGGACCCCTGATGGATGCCTCGGGGTGTGGAAAGGGAGGTGTCGCTCGTCGCTATCATATCGGCCACCCCATTTTTCACATTGGCCTCGATGTGGCCGTACTTGAAATAGGTCGCCCCCTTATCCGCGGACTTCTGGCTGATAGGATTTCCGTTTTTCTGCTTCAGCACATCAGGCCCCACGCCTACCTCCGTATCGCCCAGCTTCAGGTCCTCGTAGGTGATGGGCGAGCCGGGAGCCATCTTCTGCTCTGTCTTGGCAGGCTCGGGATCTGCCTTCTTTTCCTCCGTATTCTCCGCCGGCTTCGCCGTATCCGAGGCGGTGGGCTGGGTGGTCTCCGTCTTTTCCGTCTTCGGCCCAAAGCCTCCCATTCCATAGTAGACGCCCGCGGCGATTCCTCCGCCGATCAGGAATACTGCAAGGGTTATGCCGACAGCCAGAAGGGCAGGATTCGTCTCCTTCTTCGCAGGCTTCGGCGGCTGCATCTCTGGCATGGGGCTTGCCGGGGGAGGTGTGACAGGTGCGGGGGTCCCGGGGGTTCCTGCCGCCCCTGGGCGATTGTCCGGACTTGCCGGCGCACCTTGTCCCGGGCGTGGCTTTCCGCAGGTGATGCAAAACTTCCCCGTGTTCTCCGTACCGCATTCGCAGCGCCAGCTTGTGGGGGAAGGCTGTGCGCTCCCCACCAGGCGCGGCTTGCCACAGGAAATGCAAAATTTCCCCGTATTCTGCGTCCCGCAGGTGCAGGTCCAGGGTTCATTTGTCCCGAAATTTTCGCTCATCGTCATCTTCTCCTATCTTCATCAGTCCTGCACTCGCAGAGGATCCGGCCCATACTGGTTATCCCCCGGCGTGCCGGGTGCCACCAGAAGGTAGATGCCAAATACAGAGTTCACTCCGGGAATCAGCGTCAGCAAATAAAGATATCCCGATTTGTCGAGATCGTGCAGGCGGCGTATGGACAGCATGGCATCGCTTACAACCACAGCAAGCCAGATCGGAATGGACATGGTATCCGCCAGTGACTCGCTATCCATGAACAGAAGAATATAGAGTGCGACTGCGATGGCGATAATAATCAAAGAGCGCAAAAAGTATGGCTTGCGGTTCAAGCGTCCCTCATAGGAGAAATAATCGTTTTTCACCATGTCGAAGAAGGCTTGATCCGTCTTGTTCAATGTGCTCTGCGGTGCCGGATACGTGCCTCCTGTACCTCCTGCGACCGGTGCTCCGCATTTTGTACAAAAATGTCCATTCCCATGAATCTCCGCTCCGCAATTTGTGCAAAATCTTGCCATAGCCTATTCCCCCTAAATCAGAAATCCAGCAGATCACTGATGGAATCCAGAAGCGATCCGTCATCATCCACATCGCTCGTGCCGCTGCTATCTAGTGCCGGCTCTCCCGCGTCCGTGTCCGTCGCCGCAGCCTCCGTGTCTGGCTCCGGGGTGCTCGCTTCCGGCTCTGCTGTCTCCGTTGGATTTTCTGTGGAGCCTTCCTTATCCTTATCCTTCCGCCATTCTCTCACGGCGGCTCGTCCTGCGCCAATGGCACCGAACTTCAGCGCACCGCCCGCCAGGCCGTCGACGCCGGTGGCAGCCGCCGTTCCAGCACTCGCCGCAGCAGGGGCGCCTGCCGCCATAGCAGTACTGCCGGCCCCCACGCTGCCTGCTCCCATCGACGTGGCGATTCCGGCCCCGGCGACGGCTCCGACGGCCGCTGGCACAGCATAGGCTGCCAGTCCCCTCTGGGGTTCTCCCTGCTGCCCGGTTGCCTGCAGCCCTGCTGACGCCATGGCATTTCCCTGCGATGGCCCAGCTTGCGGGGCTCCTCCCCCTTCCTCCTGCAGCATCCGTTGCATCGTCTCCTGCAGGGCAATCACGGCAAGGAACGTCCCGATTTTTTTCACATCGCCCCCCTGCTGCGTGGCGATCGCCAGCAATTTCTTCGCTTTTTCACCGTCTGCCGGGTCGCCCACATGGAGCAGCTGACGTACAGCCAGAAAGATCTTTTCGGAATCCACCGGCGCGCGCTTCGAGGCTGCTTCCGGATTTGCCGATGGTCCCTGTACGTTTTGGGGTACGGGCGGCGGTGCCAAACGGTCTTGTCCCGTTTGGATGGTGCCCGTTCCTGCTTGCGCCATTTGCTGCGCCGGTACTTGCTGTACTGGCACCTGCTGCATTGGCGGCTGCTGTACCGGCATTTGCGTCATTACGGCTTCTTGGCGGGCGCCACACTGGAAGCAAAAAGCGCTTGAGTCCTCCAGCCTTGCCCCGCAGTTATGACAAAATTTTGCCATCTCTCTCACTTCTTCCCAGAGCCAATCCTTTGAACACGCTGCCAGGCTGCGTGTTCACCCAATCTCATTTTGTTCTGCAAATAGTGCCTGCACTGGGACGCCCAGGCCATCTGCGATATCGGCGAGGGTCCGCAGGGCAATCCCTCGCGTGCAGGCCCGCTCTATCTTGCTCAGATAGCTCGTGCTGATGCCGACGACTTCCGCCAGGCGTCGCTGTGACATTCTCTTTTTATGACGATAATATGCAATCTTGCTGCCCAGCTCCAGCAGCTGCTCGTCAAAACGCGTATCCGTTTCGATGATGAAATCGCCTCTTTTCCTACAGATAGATTTCTTCTCTTTTATTTTCTCATAAAACGGGCTCTGGGATGTTTCACAAATAGTGCCATTATCCGCACTTCACGTGCGTATTTCCGTATTCCAATTCATAATTCTAGCAAAATGAGCGGGGGCTTTGTTGTCCTCGCGGGACAATGACGCGGTTTTTGGCACAAAAATAGCATCCGCTGGGGTTGCGGATGCCTTGGGAGTTTATATTTTGTCGAGGTAGAGGCTGGCGGGCCAGTAGAGGATGCTGTCGGCGGGGGTGTCGGTCACAAAGCGGACGCCGATGGTGTACATGCTGCGGGGGCCGAAGGCGGGGAGGGCGGCTCCTGCCACGGAGGCCTCGATGGTGGTCTCCTCACCCGGCGGAAGGGTACTCGGGCCGTAGGCCACGGTCTGGGTCTTGTCGGGGAATGTAATCTCGAGGCGCGGAGCGATGATGGGGATGTCGCTGTTGTTGCGGATGTGGGCGGCGACGGTGGTGCCTTCGGGGAGATAGCCCTGGCGGCTGTCGCCTGCCCCGTCCTGGGGGAAGGCTTCCCATTCAGCCCGGGGGATGGTGACGCTCGCCGCTGTATTTGGCTCGCCATCCCAGAGGAAGTAGCCGGTAATGCCCGCATTGGGGATGCGTCCGCCGGTGGATTGCGTCTGGATCTCCGGGCCCCCCGCGCTGCCAGTGCTCCCCGCGCCGGGTCCCGGCGGGGCGGGTGCTGGTGCATTCGGGGTGCCGCCTTGGCCTGCGTCCGCTATGGGGGTCTCCGTCGGTGACGGGCTCGCTTCCTGGAGCTTCGGGGCTGTCCCGCTCTCCCCCGGTATGTCCTCCGGACTGGGGCTCGTAGCGGGGAGCAGCCCCCCCACGGGCGGCGAGGAGGGCGGCGAGGGCCAGCAGGAGGGCTGCCCCGAGGGTCAGGCCGCGGCGCAGATGGGGGTGGCGGAGGTCTCGCAGGAGTGCGGCATCGGTGGGGTAGCGCCGGGCAGGGTCGAGGGCGGTACAGCGGGCGAGGATGCGGGCGAGGCTGCCGCTGGCATGGGGCAGAAGGCGCTGGAAGGTCCTCCCCAGGGCGTAGATGTCGCTCCGGGCGTCTGTCTGGGAAAAGCCGTACTGCTCCGGCGGCGCGTAGCCCACGGTGCCAAGGAGGGCGGTGTCTCGCTCCCCCGTCTCCCGCAGGAACCTAGCCGCGTCGAAGTCGATGAGGCGCACGGTGCTGCGCTCGCCTTGCCGCAGGAGCCGCAACGTCCTGTAGCGCGACGCGATGTATTCCGTCACCATTTTGCTTGCCCCCTTTCCTCTCCTGTGCTACGATACCCCTGTCCGATTGTCTGCAGCCCGGAGGTGGATTCCATGAAGAAGGACACGACGGAGCTCGAAAACGAGCTCAAGACCGAGGCCACGTGGGATGCCTTTCACGCGAAGAACCGGGAGGAGATCACGGCGGTGGATCTCCCCACGTTCCTCGCGGAGATGCTCCGCCAGAAGGGTCTCGAGAAGGGCGAGGTCATACGCCGCTCGACCCTATCTCCCACCTACGCCTACCATATCTTTTCCGGCACGAAGCCCCCCTCCCGGGAAAAGCTCCTGGCCCTGGCGCTCGCCATGCACATGGATGCGGATGAGGTGCGCCACCTGCTCCACGCGGCAGGCCTTCCCCAGCTCTACGCCCGAAAGGTCTGGGACAGCATCCTCCTCCACGCCATCGAGCACGGGAAGGGCGTCCTGGAGACGAACGATCTGCTGGAAGCGGCCGGCGAGCCCCTGCTGGGATAAGCTTGAACGCTCACAAGAAAGAAGGTCTGCAAAAGATGAAGACGCTGAAGGATTTCAAGGCAGAATGTATGCGGGATGAGGAATTTGCGCGAACGTATGACGAGCAGAAGCCAGAGTTTGACAGGCTCCGTACACGCATCGACACAGCGAAAGACGTGGAAAAGCCCCGGCAGGAGCTCACACCGTCCCCAGGGCGGACATGTCTCGGTCGGTGTCGATGAGGATGGCGTAGTCGGGGAAGGTGGCTTTTATCTCCTGCTGGAGGACGCGGCGCAGTTCGTCGCGGTCTGCGCTGAAGCGGACCACCACGTCGAAGCGCATTTCTTTTTTCTTCCGGTCCACGTAAAAGCCGTGGATCTGGAGGACCCATTCCCGGTGGGCTAGGACGATCTTGTAGACTTTTTTCCGTATCGCCAGGGCCTCTGGGTCGTTGGTATTATAGGCGTAGACGGTGACGCCCATGAGGTGGACGCGGGTCTCCCGATGGACCTTGTCGTAGATGCGCCGGGTGAGGCGGTCTGCCTCCTCCACGGTCATGGTATCGGGGAGCTCGATGTGGACGGAGCCATAGTAGCGGCCGGGGCCGTAGTTGTTGATCATGAGGTCGTAGGCGCCGCGGATCTCGGGCTCTGCGGCCAGCAGCCCCTTGACCCGCTTGACGAGGGCGGGGTCGGGGCGCTCACCCAGGATGTCGTTCAATGTGTCCTTCATCATGTCGATGCCGGATTTCAGGATAAAGATGGAGATGACGGCGCCCACGTAGGCCTCGAGGGAGAGGCCGGTGGCGAGGTAGAGGAGGGCCGTCGCCAGCACGGAGGTGGAGAGGACCGCGTCAAAGAGGGCGTCGGCGCCGGAGGCGGTGAGGGCCCCGGAGTCTGCCGCCTTTCCCTGCCGCTTGAAGTAGCGGCCAAGGAAAATCTTCACGACAATGGCCACGGCGATGATGAGGAGGGAGGTGGTGGTGTAGGTGGCGACCTCGGGGGCGAGTATCTTCTTGCCAGACTCCCACAGGGAGGTGAGCCCCGCGTAGAAGACGATGGCGGCGATGATCATGGCGCTCAGGTACTCGATGCGGCCGTGGCCGAAGGGGTGCTCCCGGTCGGGCTTCCGGCCGGCGAGCTTCGCCCCCGCCACGGTGATGACGGAGGAGAGGACGTCGGAGAGGTTGTTGACGGCGTCCAGGAGGACGGCGATGGAGTTGGTGGTGAGGCCCACCATGGCCTTGAAGGCGGCCAGCAGCAGGTTGGTGGCGATGCCGATGAGGCTGGTGCGCACGATGATGCGCCCGCGCTCCAGCGCTGCCTGCTGGGGGCTATGCTGTATGGTTTGCTTTTCGGACATGAAAAACATCTTCTTCCTAAAATGATTTTAGGCGTATGCCTTAACTATCCATTATAGGGAAAATACTCCGGGAAAACTGTGATAGGGAGACAAAAGGAGCCCGTCCCCACGCCTTATATCATCTACGTCGCAGACTCCCCCTTGCCCTGCGGGCGTTCCCCCTCGGGAGGGGGACGAGGCAAGACTCAGACGATTGGCAATGGGCTGACAGGGGGGAGAAATCAGACCGGCTGCAGGAGTTCGTGCACCGCTACAATCCATTGCAAGTGCCAGAGTCTTGCTTGCCTCCCTCCTGAGGGAGGTGGCACGCCGCAGGCGTGGCGGAGGGAGTCTTGATGCTGGCCGTGACGGCTTTACGCCCGTCCAAAAGTCTTTTGACAGCTTCCCCGCAGACTCCCCCTTGCCCTGCGGGCGTTCCCCCTCGGGAGGGGGACGAGGCTAGGCTCATACGCTCGCAAGGGAAGGACAGGCCTGCTGTACCGCTTCGTCTCCCAGCTCTTCGCCTAAGCGCAGCATTTCTTCTGCATAGAGATACTCTGTCGTCTTCTCCCCGCCGGAGATCATGCCGTGCTGCAGGGCGAGGACGCCGTTTTCGTAGCGGTCGAGGTGGGCCCCATCGTAGGTGCACTGGGTGGTGCCGATGATACGCACATTCTTTTCCCGGGCGTAGTCCAGGGCGGGGAGCAGGCTATGCTCTGCCGTGGGGACGCCGCCGGCGCCGAAGCCCTCCACGATGATGCTCCGGTAGCCCGCGTCCACGAGGGCCCGGAGGATTTTCTCGTCCATGCCCGGCGTGAGCTTCAGCACTGCCACACGGGTGTCGAGGCGGCCCCTGAGGCGGAAGGGGCCCTTGGACGCCACCGGCTCCTGCCACCAGTGGATATTGCTGCCGCGAAGCTCGCCCAGGAGGGGGACATTCACGGGATGGAAGGCCACGAGGTTCTCCGTGTAGAGCTTGCGGCAGGCGGTGCCCGCCATAATCTTCCCGCCGAAGGCCACCAGCACGCCGGGGCGGCCGCTCAATGCGGCGAAGACAGCGGCCCGGAGATTCTGCACCGCGTCGGTGCCCGGGGCCTCGATGGGGAGCTGGGAGCCCGTGAGGACCACGGGGAGGTCGATATTTTCCAGCATCTGGGAGAGGGCCGCCGCCGTGTAGACCATGGTGTCGGTGCCGTGGGTGATGACGAATCCCGCGTACTCCTCCCGCCGCTCCGCCACGGCCCGGGCCATCTTCCCCCAGTGCTCCGGCGCCACATTCGTGGAGTCCAGGGCGAGGAGCTCCACTGCCGTGAGCTCCGCGAGGCCTGAAAGCCCCGCTCGGGCGAGAAGGTCTGCCCCCGAGAGCCCGGGCCGGAGGCCGTCCGCCCCCGGGACCGAGGCGATCGTCCCGCCTGTTGCCAGCAGGCATATTTTTTTTACAATTTTTTCGCTCATAGTTTCCTCCAAAGCCTTCGATATCTTGATAATCGCCAATGCCAGCAGCAAGACTCCCTCCGTCACGCCTGCGGCGTGCCACCTCCCTCTAGAGGGAGGCAGGTGTGTCTCCTGGGGGTCGCAATGGGTTTGCTGCGTCTCTATTGCTCCCTCGCCCTGCCCTCATCGTTTCCGGCGGCAATCCCACGATACCGCACATTTCCCGGCTCAAGCGGCAGGGCAGAAGCGGGGCGGCGGGAAGTCAGATTTTCTGCAGCTTCACATGAAAGGCGATGCTGCGGTTTGTGGGGAGGTCGTCGAAGTGGATGACGTAGGCCCGCTTCTCCTCGTCTATCGTGACGATGGTGCCGTCGCCAAAGACCCGATGGGTCACCCGGTCCCCCTCCTGGAAGGGGGCCGGCTCTGCCCGCCGTGCCAGGCGCCGCTTGGAGCCTCGGACGAACTCCCTTGTCTCCTCCACGAGCTTTTCGGGAAGGGGCGCTGTGAAGTCCAAAAGCGCCGGGTCGATGTCGAGGATGAAGCGGGAGGGGTAGCGCATGGAGCCGTCGATGTTTAGCCCCTCCGCGTCGGAGAGGTACAGGCCCTTTTCTGCCCGGGTCATGGCCACGAAGGCCAGGCGACGCTCCTCCTCCATGGCCTCAGGGGTTCGGGTCTTGCGGGAGGGGAAGACGCCCTCGTTCAGCGCACAGAGAAAGACATAGGGGAACTCCAGCCCCTTCGCCGTGTGGACGGTCATGAGGCGCACCTTGTCCCCCGGATCCCCCACGTCCTGATTCGTGAAGAGGGCCGCGTGGTTCAGGTAGTCGATGAGGTCCGCCTCCTCGCCGCAGCTCACCTCGTACTCGTGGACGGACTGCTTGAGCTCCGCCAGATTGTCGAGGCGGGCCTGGCTCCCCTCCGTGCGCAGCATGGCCTCGTAGCCGCTCCGGTCGAGGACCCTTGAGAGGACCTCCGAGACGGCCTCCCCCTGGCTCTCCTCCGACAGCTCCTCCACGAGGGCGAGGAAGTCCCTGGCCCCCGTGCCCTTCCAGATGGGGTCCTCGATGCTCGCCTGCATCGCCTCGTAGAGCGTCAGCTGGTGCGCGCCCGCGAAGGCGGTGAGGAATTTTCGCCGGCGCTCGCCGATGTTGCGCTTTGGCACATTCACGACCCGCAGGAAGGAGAGGTCGTCCCGATACGCCAGGAGCCTGAGGTAGCAAAGGGCATCCTTGATCTCCCGCCGGGCGAAGAACTGCACGCCGCTATAGATCGTGTAGGGGATCTCCGCCTTCAGGAGCTGCTCCTCGATGCTTCGCGTGATGTAGTGGGCCCGGTAGAGCACCGTCATGTCCCGGTAGGGAGCACCCTCCCCGTGGAGCCGCGCCACCTCGCCCGCAAGCCAGGAGGCCTCCTGCTCCGTGCCCGTGGCATGGTGGCAGACGACCCTTTTCCCATGGGGCAGCCGGGGCACCAGGTCCTTTTCCACCCGGCTCGTGTTCTTCTCGATGAGGGAGTTGCAGGCCGCAAGGATCTCTGGCGTGGAGCGGTAGTTTTCCAGCAGGAAGATCGTCTTTGTCCCCGGGAAATGGGCCTCGAAGTCCAAAAGGTAGCGTCCCGAGGCGCCGCGCCAGCTGTAGATAGTCTGGTCCGGATCCCCCACCACAAAGAGGTTCCTATGCCAGCCGCAGAGCACATTCATCAGGCGGTACTGGAGCTCGTCGATGTCCTGGAACTCGTCGATCATGATGTACTCCAGCCGCTGCTGCCATTTCTCGCGAATGTCCTTGTGCTCGGCGAATATGTAGAGGGAGAACTTGATAAGGTCGTTGTAGTCCAGGCCGAAGCATTTCTTCTGCTCGTAGAGGTACCCGTAGAAGAGGATGTCCTGCTTCTTCTCCGCCTTGTCGTACTTTTCCTTCAGCGCGGAGAGCGGCAGAGCGATGAGGTCCTGGTAGTAGTCGGGCTCCTGCACGAGCTTTCGCATCTCGAACATGTCCCGGGCCTGACCAAAGGTCATGTCCCGGAGGGTGAGGCCCCGCTCCTCGTAGATCTTTGCCAGCATGTCGTCGATGTCCCCATTGTCGAGGACGAGGAAGCTCTTGGGGTAGCCCACGGCGTGGCTGTCCTCCTGGAGGATGGAGACGCAGAAGCCGTGGAAGGTATTGATGTAGCCCGTGTCATTGTCGCCGGTCAGGGCGTGGATGCGGCTGCGCATCTCCGTCGCCGCCTTGTTCGTGAAGGTCACGCAGAGGATATTGCCCGGCAGGATGCCGAGCTCCTCCACGAGATAGGCGAAGCGGTGGGTGAGGGCCCTCGTCTTGCCGGAGCCCGCCCCCGCCAGCACCCGCACGCATCCCTCCGTCCTGGTGACGGCCTCCCGCTGGGCAGCGTTGAGCCCCGCCAGTATTTCCATCTCGTCCTCCATGTCGTCCATCCTATCCTCCTGCATGTTCCAATGTTTCCCTCCATTCTACCATATCCTGCAATCCTTCGCCTCCTGGAAATCTGGAAAGAAAGCCACGGCATCGCCGGCAGCAAAAGTTTGCGCGCTCCCAGCAAGCCGCCCCGATTCCTCCCAAAGTCCCGAGAAAACCTGCCGCCCATATTGTAGGACAGACCATTTTCCTGTATAATAGGACGTGTTTGACGATATATTCCATCCGAATGTCTTCCCTTGCAGATATAAATCCGAGAAAAACCGAGAGAAAGCGTCGGAGAAGCAGAAGACTACATAGGAAGAAGGGATTCCACTATGAAGCGAAGTCTGGGCGTACAGATCAGCGTCGCCATCGCGGCGGGGGTGACCCTCATGGTCGCCATCCTCATCGCCATCACCGCCTCCATGAGCTACAGCACCCTCATCGAGCACGGGGAAAAGGAGAAATACAACGAGCTCGGAAAGCTCTCCGTCTCCATCGAGAGCCGCTACACCTCCGCCTTCCAGACGGGCATGGACATGAAGGCCCGCCTCAAGGGGATGCTGGCCCTGCCGCCGGAGGCCCGTAGCCGGGACGCCATCATCGAGAACATGCAGGAGCTGGTGAATGCCAATCCGAACATCCTCGGCATCGGCGTGCTCTTTGAGGAAAACGCCTTTGACGGCCACGACGCAGCCCTCGCCAATACGAAATACTCCGACGAGACGGGGCGGCTCATGCCCTACATCACCCGCTCCAGCGGCGGCTTCCTCACGGGCTGGCGCACAGCCAAGTGGTACACAGAGCCGAAGGCCACGGGGACGAACATGGTGGGCGATCCCTACACCTTCAAGGGCAACGGCAAGGACATGATGGCGGCCCCCATCGCCCTGCCGATCCTCGATAATGGCAAGTTCGTGGGCGTCGTCCTCATCGACATGGATCTCGGCACCTTTCAGAGCGACCTCTCGGGCATGAGCTCCGTGGACAATTTCTACGCCCTCTTTTCGAAGGACGGCTCCATCGTCGCCCACGGCCTGAAGCCGGACTCGGTGATGAAGAACATCTACGAGATGCTCGGGCTGAAGGATGACCAGGTGAAGCAGGTCTTTGACAAGAAGATGTATGCCGTCACCGATGTGTCGCCGACCACGGGGGACAAGTCCGTATTTATGTACTATCCCATCACCTTCACGGGGACGGGGGACTCCTGGGCCTTCCTCTCCGTCACGGACTATGACCAGTTCGTCGGCACGGCAAAGCGGATGATCTACCTCTCCATCGCCGTGGCCATCGTCTCCATCCTGGTGCTGACGGTGCTGCTCATCCTCTTCATCCATCGCCGCCTGACGAAGCCGCTTGCCATCATCACCCAGGTCATCGAGAACTTCGCCTCCTACGACTTCCGGGAGGAGCG
>CAMCRT010000028.1 GCA_945877355.1 uncultured Mitsuokella sp.
AAGATGGAGGCCATCTTGCCCTTGTGCTGCTCCTGGGGGCCGTAGACGTTGAAGTACTTGAGGCCCACGATCTGACTGTGGGCCTCGGGAGCCACCTGGCGCACGTAGCGGTCAAAGGCGAGCTTCGAGAAGGCATAGGGGTTCAGGGCATCCTCGCCGACGCCTTCGGTGAAGCCGTTTTTCCCCGCACCATAGGTGGAGGCGGAGCTGGCGTAGAGGAAGGGGATTCGGTGCTGGAGGCAGAAGTGGAGGATGGTCTTGGAGTACTCGTAGTTCGTCCGCATCATGAAGTTCACGTCGTACTCCATGGTGTCGGAGCAGGCGCCCTCGTGGAAGACGGCGTCGATGTCGGTGCCGTCGAATTCGTCCTCCTCGATGGAGGTGCGGAAGTCTTCCTTATGCAGGTAGTCGATGAAGGAGAGGCCCCGGAGGTTCTTGTAGTTCATGCCGTCCTTCAGGTCGTCCACGATGAGGATGTCCTTGCGGCCCCGCTCGTTGAGCATGTGGACGAGATTGCTGCCGATAAAGCCTGCGCCACCTGTTACGATAATCATAAATATCCTCCTTATTCCTGCTTGTCAAGCGCTTCTAAAAGTTCTTCCCGGCTTACGGCGTAGGTGCCTAGCTTTGCTACCACCACGCTGGCGGCGAGGTTTGCCATATAGGCCCCCACAGAGGGCGAGAGGCCGCCCGCCAGTGCCATGGCGAAGACGGCGATGACCGTATCGCCCGCGCCGGACACGTCGAAGACCTCCTGGGCCCGCGTGGGGATGTGCTCCGTCTTGTCCTCCTGGACGAGGGAGAGGCCGTGCTCCGAGCGGGTCGCCACCACGTTCTTGATCTTGTACTTCCGCATGAGGTAGTGGGCCGTCCGCTCGATGGCCTCATCCTCATTGGGGATGGGCTCCAGGATCACCTGGTTGATTTCCTTCAGGTTTGGGGTGATGTAGTCCGCGTGGGCGTACTTCGTCCAGTTGGCCCCCTTCGGGTCGATGACGACGGGCACTCCGTGGGCATGGGCCTTCTTGATGATTTCCTGGCAGTTCTGCTCCGTGCAGGCGCCCTTTCCGTAGTCAGAGATGACAACGCAGTCCAGGCTCTCGGAGAGGCGGGACTCGATGTAGTGGAGGAAGCGCTCCGCATAGGGCCCGTCAATGGGGGAAGCCTCCTCGAAGTCCAGCCGCATCATCTGCTGATGGCCGCCGATGATGCGCACCTTCGTGGTGGTGGGGCGGTCCGTCGTGATGAGCCCCCGGTAGGAAATATCCCGGGATGTGAACTTTTCCAGCAGGCTCTGGCAGTGGAAGTCATCCCCCACGAAGCCCGCGATATCCGTCTGGCAGCCGAGAAGCGCCAGGTTGTGGGCGACGTTCGCCGCGCCGCCCAGGGTCTCCTTCGTCCGCATCACATGGGTGATGGGTACCGGCGCCTCCGGAGAAATGCGGTTGACCTCTCCGTAGTAGTACTTGTCCAGCATCACATCGCCCACGACGAGCACCTTGCAGGTCTCCGCGCGGTTTTGCAAAAAGCTGCGAATCGCTTCCTTATCCATTCCATTCCTCCGTTATGCTGCAGGAGCCCTTAGAGCTCGATGACACGGCATTTGTAGTCCCCCAGATGGGGCGAGAGCTCCATCGCCGGTCTCCCCTGATATTTTGCCAGGAGCTCATCCACGTATTTCAGGACGACCTCCGGCGGGATATGCTTCATGCAGCCCATATAGTCCTTGCCCTTTCGCGGGCATTCGTGGAGGCCGCAGGGATGGCACTCCTCCGGCGTCTTCACCAGGATGGAGCGGCCGTCGTAGGGGTAGAAGGTGGGCACCGGGCTCGCGCCAAACATGGTGACCACGGGGACGTTCATGGCCACCCCCACATGCATGGGCCCCGAGTCCGTCGTGAGGAAAAGGGCGCAGTGGCGAAGAAGCCCCGCCAAAGTGCCCAAGCTCACCTTTCCCGTAAAGACGTGAAGGCGTGGGCTCTCCCTTTCCTCCATGTGGCTGATGCACTCCGTGACCGGCCCCTCGTCGCCTGGCCCGCCGAAGAAGGCGACGGTGAGGCCCCGGGCGAGGAGCGTGTCGGCGCACTTTGCAAAATACTCGCCCAGCCATCGCTTCGTGAGCCAGCTGGCGCCGATGTTGAAGGCGATGATGGTCTCCTTAGGCTGGAAATGCTCCCCGAAGATGCGCTCCGCCTCCGCCCGGGCCTTCTCCGGGAGCACCATCTCGATGCCCCGATCGTCGATTTTCTCGATGCCCACCGCCTCCCGCAGGACGCGGAAGTGGGCCTCCACCTGGTGGAGCGTCTTCTCCTTCGGCGTGCCGGGCATGGCGTAGTTTTCGAGCACCTTTGTGAAAAAGAGGGAGAAAAAGGGCTTCGCGTAGCCCACGATGCGCTTCGCCCCCGAGAAGGCGGCGATGGCGGAGGCCCGCTCATTGCGGTGGAGGTTGATGACGAGGTCAAAATGGCGGCGGCGAATTCCCCAGATAAAGCGGGCAAGGGGCAAAAGCCCATCGTCTGCGCCCTTCTTATCGAGGAGCAGGCACTCATCGATGCAGGGATTCTCCTCCACCAGTTCCCGGAGCTTCTTGTCCGCCAGGAGCGTGATCCGCGCCGCCGGGAAGTTCGTCCGAAGGGTCCGCAGGGCCGGCGTCACCAGCATGAGGTCGCCGATGTGCATGAGATTGATGACGAGGATATTCTTATAGTCCATCATGCAGGTTGATTCCCGCCTCCTTTCGCTGTTATCTTGCTATTCTTCTCTTTATTGTACAAAAATTTTTTGGAAAAAGCAATGAAGCCGCGACGGTACGCGGCTTCTTCCTTTGCTTTGCTTGGATTTTGTCAGCCCCAATAGTCCATGGCGGCGTCCCATAGACCCAGGGCGCCGAAGAGGAGGAAGAGGACGCCGGAGAGGAGCTTTAGCTTTCGGGCGGGGAGCTGCTTGTTTAGCGTCGCCCCGCAGAGGAGGCCCAGGGAGTCGGCCACCAGCATGCCGCCGATGGCGCCGACGAGGACCGGCAGCCAGGCGCCCAGCTCTGCGGCCATGGTCATGGCGGCGATCTGGGTCTTGTCCCCCATCTCCCCGACGATGAAGGCCATGGCCACCGTCCACACGGGGCCGAAGCGGGAGTCGTGGGCCTCCTCCTCCTCGTCATCAGACCGCAGCGTCAGGATGCCAAAGGCGAGAAAGAGCAGGGCTGCCACCACCTGCATGACCGCCTCGGGAATGAGGGAGCCCACCAGGGAGCCCACGGCGACGGCCAGGCTATGGACGACGGCGATGCCGATGGTCATGCCCAGGAGGACCTTCCGCCAGTCATACTTTGCGGCGAAGGCGATGACGAGAAACTGGGTCTTGTCCCCCAGCTCTGCCAGAAGGATGATGAGAAATGTCGAAGTCAAGGCTTCCATAAAATCTCCTAGGATAAAAATACACACAATACCCAACAAAGTCCATTTTCCCACAGGGACATGAAAAAGGCAGGAGCAAGACTCCTGCCTGAAAGCTTCAAAGCTATTGTGCTCAGATGGTGTAGACGCGGATGGCGTTCGTGTTGCCGTCGCCCGTCTTGATGCCCGACGTGATGATGGTGCAGTCGCCCGGCTGGACATAGCCGCCCTTCAGGGCTGCCTCGGCTGCGATCTGGGTCATCTGGTTCTCATCCGTCCACTTCTTGCCGAGGATCGGATAGACGCCCCAGCGGAGATTCAGCTGGCGCACAGCCTTCTCGTCTGGCGTGTAGGCGACGATGGCGGCCTTCGGACGGTACTGGGAAACGACCTTCGTGGTGTAGCCCGTCTCCGTCGGCGTGATGATGGCGGAGGCATCGAGCTCGTAGGCCATCTGGACCGTAGCATGGGCCACGGCGCGGGTGCGGCTCTTCAGATGCGTAAAGCCGCGGTCCACGAAGAGCTCCTTGTAGGACAGGGAGGACTCCATGCGCTGGGCAATGCGGTTCATGGTGGCGACGGCCTCCACCGGATAGTCGCCGCTGGCCGTCTCGCCGGACAGCATGATGGCATCGGTGCCGTCCAGGATGGCATTGCCCACGTCGGAGACCTCTGCGCGGGTCGGGCGCGGGTTGTTCGTCATGGTCTCCAGCATCTGGGTGGCGACGATGACCGGCTTGCCGGCCTTGTTGCACTTGCGGATGATATCCTTCTGGATGATGGGCACGTCCTCAGCGGGGACCTCAACGCCGAGATCGCCACGAGCGACCATGATGCCGTCGGAGACCTCCAGGATGGCGTCAAAGTTCTTCACGCCTTCGAGATTCTCGATCTTCGGCAGGATCTCCATGTGGCCGTTGTGCTCCTCGATGAGCTTGCGGATGGCGAGCACGTCCTCCGGGCGCTGGATGAAGGAGGCAGCGACGAAGTCCATGTCCTGCTGGCAGCCGAAGATGATGTCACGCTCGTCCTGCTCGGAGATGGGCGGCAGGCCCAGGGAGACGCCAGGAGCGGCAACGCGCTTCTTCGTGGACATGGGGCCAGAGTTCTGGATGGTCGTGATGATGTCCTTGCCCTTGATCTCGTCCACCTTCAGAGCCACGAGGCCGTCGGAGAGCAGGAGCGTATCGCCCGGCTTCACTTCCGTGTAGAGGCCCTTGTGGTTGACGGAGACATGGGTCGCGTCGCCCGGGGTATCCTCATAGGTCAGCGTGAACTTCTTGCCCTTCTCCAGCTGTACCTTGCCGTCCTTGAACTCGCCAAGGCGCATCTCCGGGCCCTTCGTATCGAGGACGAGGGAGATGACCTTGCCAGTCTTCTTCGCAGCCTCGCGGACGCGGTTGATGCGGCCGAGATGCTCCTCATGGTTGCCATGGGAGAAATTGAAGCGAGCCAGGTTCATGCCGTTCTCGATAAGAGCCTCGACGACGCCCGGCTTGTCCGTAGAAGGTCCCTGCGTGCAGATGATCTTCGTCTTCTTTAACATAAAAAAACCCCACCTATCTTCTCTGTAAACAACTGGCCGCCAATGCGACCAATCTCCGTAAGCAAGGGGCTTGCCCTTTGCTTTTTATCTTACTACATTCCCAAAAAAATTTCCACTAGCATATTCAAAAAACTTATGAAAAATCCTTATCGAATTCATAGAAAAATACGATAACATATAGTGAAGGAAATTGTTTCCCGACTATAGCAAGCAACGTACGTTACGTATGCCCCACGCGACCCCGTCTCCGCAAGCGACCGTGCGCTTATCTGCCTAAATACCGGCCTCCATCCTAAACGCGCTACGCTTGAACGATGGATTCCGGCCGGGGGCAGAACGCGCACTTTCCTCGCTTGCTCCGCTTAAAGGGTCGCTTAGGGGCATACGTCCCTACGTCCGACCGGACTATGCCAGAAAGTTTTATCATATACTCAAACCAAAGGACGGGATAAAGATGAGTACGATCAGTTCTATTGCAAACAACACCTATACCATGTATAAGATGGCGGAGAAGAGCTCGAGCTCTACGGAGGATACGAAGAGCACTTCGTCCAGTTCCAGCACGAGCAGCTCCACGAGCTCCAAGAAGGCCATGACGGCGGAGGAGTCGAAGGCGGCGGTGGACGCGGCGGCGGAGAAGCGCAATGCGGCCATCGCCGAGGCCCAGTCGAAGGTCTCCTCCATCTCGAACCTCGTGAGCTCCTTCGGCTCCGCCTACGGGCTCAAGAGCGCCACGAACTCCTCGGGGAATATTTTCTCGAATCTCTGGTCCAGCTACTCCTCTGCAGCCCAGGGGCTCTCCAGCATCCGGGGCGTCACGAGTGGCGCGGCCTCCCTCGTCTCCTCCTACAACGATGCCCAGAAGACCTTTACCACCCAGTTCACCAGCTCCATGACGGATCTGAAGGACGCGGCAACAGCCGTGAAGAAGCTGGACTTCTCAAGCCTTAGCTCTGCCGACATCACCACGGACGCGACGACGGGCAAGAAGACCTACAGCGACAACCTCAAGAACGCGATCTCCAGCGTCAAGGATCTCGTGAGTGCCTACAACGATGCCCTGGGCGTCACCAGCGACTACAAGAGCGTGGGGACCCGCATGGCGAGCCTCAACAAGTCCTTCTCCGACACCACGTACCGGGCGGACAGCTACAAGGAGTACGGCATCAGCGTGGATAGCAAGACGGGCAAGATGACGGTGGACGAGGACAAGCTCGCCACGGCCCTCGCGAACAACAGCTCCGGCGCAGAGGCCACCCTCGGGAAGAACGGCCTCGCCGGCAAGGCGGAGGACCACGCCAGTTTCGCCCTCTCCCAGAAGGGGAGCGTCTTCCCCTCCATGCAGAACATGCTGGGGGATCAGCTGACGAAGGCCAGCGCCTACACAAATCCCACGGTGCTCTCCGCCAGCATGAGCGCTTCGATGCTGGGGAATCTCATTGACTCTATGTTCTGATCTCGGTACGGCCAACATCAAGACTCCCTCCGACACGCCTTCGGCGTGCCACCTCCCTCTAGAGGGAGGCGTGCAAGGCTCCCACTCTCGCAATAGATTGTTACGCTAAGCAATCTCATGCGTTCTACCCGACAAATTCCTCCGACGTATCATCCTATTGCGACCTGCTGAGGCTTGCCTCGCCCCCCTCTCGAGGGGGGTGCCCCGTAGGGGCAGGGGGAGTCTGCGAGGACGCATTTTCTCAGATTCATACACGATTGACGTGCACTCAAAAAGGCTTCGTGAATCTCACGAAGCCTTTTCTTATGCCCTTTACCAGAGCTTTCCCAGCATGAACCACAGGCGACCCTTGGCTTTGGCGGCCTCGCTCATGCCCTTGTATTCGCCGATGCGGCGGGCGTAGTCCAGACGGGCGAACCAGTCGTTGGGCTGGGTGTAGGCCAGGCCGAAGCCGTAGCCCTTCAGCGTCGCGCCACCGCCGCCGGATCTCGGGTCCCGGTAGTAGTTCACATGGCCCATGTCGAAGTACGTGCTGGCCACGAGGCCGGGGAGCGGCGTGTACCAGCGCACCTCCAGGCTCCCCAGATACCCCGTGTCGCCGGAGGCCTCGCCGGCGGGGTACGCCCGCACCGCATTCGCCCCGCCGAGGCTGAAGTCCTCGGAGCCGTCGAGATTGCGGCTCGCCAGCTGGCCGGAGAGGCTGAGCACCGCGTCCGTCCGATGGCCCAGGGCCTGAGTGGCCCGGAAGCTCCCCTCCGCCTTTGTGAAGCTGCCCTCTGTCAGGGCTCCCTGCTTGCTCAGGCGCTCCGCATACTCCGTGTCCATGGCGACCCGGCCCGTGCGGACATTCGCCGTGTACTCCGTCACGAGGCCTGGACTTCTATTTGACCCTTCAACGCCCACGTGGGCGGACCAGGAGTGCTTCTTGCTGTCCGCGACCCCCTGGAAAGCATCCATGTTGTCCACGATCTTCCGATAGTCCACGCCGTAGGTGACGGAGAGGGATTTATTCGACTCGTGGTAGAGGGGACGGCTGCCGTAGAGGCTCACCGTGTCCGCCGTGCCGTTGGCATCGAGGCGCTTCAGGTCCTCCGAGCCCCCCAGCTTGTAGTCCATGCGGCTGTACCCCAGGCCCACCGTCGTGCCCCCGTGGCCCACCAGCATCTCGTAATTGATATAGAAATTGTGCATGCGCTGATTCGAGATGAGGCCGCCCACCTTGAACTTGGCGCCGGTGCCCCCCACATCGTAGGCGCTGTACTGGACGCCGTAGCGGTACCGGCCTGTGGAGGCCGCGCCGTAGTTCTCCGCGTAGACGATGCCGCTCTCGCCCTTGCCCTCCTCGATGCGCACCGTGAGCTCCGTCTCGCCAAAGCCCTTGCCGGGGCCCAGGACGGCCACGGCCCGGGTGCCACTGGCGTCAGAGAGGGTATAGAGGGCCGTCTCCAGCTTCTTCGTCCGGAGGATGTCCCCCACCTTCAGTCCGTAGAGGAAGCTCTTCGCCGTCATCTCCTTGATCTTGCTGTGGTTCTCGATCTTCACGGCCCCGATATGGCCCGGGATGATCTTTACCAGCACCACGCCGTCCTGGCTCTCCTGGGCGGGGAGATAGGCCGCCGCCGCAGGATAGCCGTGGGTGCGGGCATAGACCGTGAGCTTATTCAGCATGGCGTTCATGGAGGCCATGGACTGCTTCTCCCCCATGCCCTCCTCCAGGATCTTCGTGAGCTCCGTCTTGTCGAGATCCAGCTCCGGCGCCTCCAGGCGGAAGCTTTTCACGTCAAAGGTGACGCCCGTATCTCCCGTCTCCTGGGGCTTATTCTGGTCATCCACCGCGGCCTCTGCCTTTGGTGCATTTGCCACGGGTGCCTTTGGGGCCTGCTGCTGGAGCTGATCCACCACGCTCTGGGCATGGGGCGGCAGCTTCGGCAGCAGGGGATCCGTGGCTGGCCCCACGGGTGCCGCCATCGCCACGACCGGCAGGCATGAAAACGCCGCTCCCAGCAGCGCGGATAGCTTTCTACGATTCATGGTATCGCCCTTTCTGTATTGCGCCTTTGCGCATACGTCACTCTTTTCTACATTCCACAGAGAAAAGAAAAATCCTGCCTTTCTCGCGAAAAGCAGGATAGAATCTTAAAAATCAGAGACGTCTCAGGCCTCCTGCCCCAGGAGACGCTCGAGGATCTCCTCATCCGTCAGCACATCGCCGCCGGTGAGGTTGATGACGCCCTTGTCCTGCACAGCGGCATTCGCCTGCTTGGCAGTCTTTTCCGCCTCAGCCACATCCGCTGCCACGGTGGAGTCATGCTCGAGAGCCGCATAGTCCACGCCGTTGCCCGGGTCTCCCTTCGGATACTCGATGGCGTAGCGGGGATTCCTGCCATAGGCATTGCCCTTGTCCTTCGACGCATCATCGTACACGACATTGTTCGGCGTGACGGGGAGGTCATCGATGGCCTCGTGGTAGTGCTTGCCGGGATCCAGCATATTCAGCGTGAAGGCGCGGGCGTTGCCCGGATCCTGCTGGAAGAAGTAGTTGCGGTCGTAGTTGCCCTCCTTGCGGTCGCCGTACCAGCCATAGACCCCGTAGGAGCCCGGCTGCTGGGGAACGCCAGCATAGTTCAGGCGGAAGTCCAGTGGCGAGAGGCCGCTCTCGCCCGGGATGAAGCCCGTGACGCGCCCCGTAAAGGCGGGAAGCGCATCGCCGATATAGGCGCTCTTCGGGTCGGCAATGATATTGAGCTTGGCGCGATGGATCTTGCCCTTCCCCGTGAGGGTGGTGGTGGCAGAATCCACCTCGTAGTTGGCATTGTCCAGCGAGAGATCCGTGTATGTGACCGTGTGGTCCTTTTCCGTCTGCGTCTCGTTGTCGGCGGCATTTTCATCGTCATAGGTGCCCTTGGCTTTGACCTTGACCGTGTCGCCGGTCACCACATTGTGAGCAGTGAGGAAATCCGAGACATCGTTGAGATTTTTCGTGCCGTCGTAGGTCTTCTCCGCCTCCTTGTCCACTGTGATGTCCACGCGGCGCTTTGCGATGGCGCCATTCTGGGCTGTAAAGGTCGCGCTCTTGCCGCCGGTCGGGTTATTGATGGAGCCCGTCGTGCTGCTATCCGCCACCACATCGTAGTTGCCATTGTCCCAGGAAATATTGTAGTCGATGGCCTTCGTGTCCCCGGCACTCGCATCCTTATAGGAAGCCTTGTCCAGGTGCAGCCCCAGGTCATCCGTGCCCACAAGGGCCGTGGAATCGATGGCGAGCTTTGCATCGGAGATATCCGACACGAGGTCACGGCCATCGTTATTCCGATGGGCCGCGTCCACCGCATCGCCGGAGTAGACCTGCGTATTGCCATCGTAGACCTTGGAATTGTTGCCCGTCGTGCGGATGGCAATCTTCTTCGGATTGATGGTGCCCTTGCCGATAAGGGTGCCGCTGCCGCCGGCATAGCCGCCCTTAATCGCCTCGTCGGAGGCCACGAGCTCGTAGTTCTTCGCGTCATCTCCTGTGAGGGCGATGCCGGAGAAGGTCACATCGTGGGCGTCCTTCTTGACGCCGCCATCATCGTAGGAAACGCTGATGGCATCCTTATCGAGACCAGCCTTGTCCCCGGAAATCAGGCCGTCGATGACAACGAGATCCTTTTTGGCAGCATCGACGTTCGTCGTGCCATCATAGGTCTTGTCAATGCCCGTCGCCTGCTTGCCGCCGGAGAAGTCGTAGGTGACTTGCTTCTTCCAGATATCGCCATACGCCGTGTCCGTCTTTGTGCCCTGATTGTTGTTAAAGACATAGTTGCCATTGCCGTTTTCGATTGTGAGTTCATAGGTGATCTTACGGCCGCCCGTCGCCTTGCCCTGTGTAGAGGTGGCGTTCTTGTCGTCGTAGTACACCTTCCGGGCAATCTTGGTGTTCGTATCGGCAGCGAGGAAGCCCCGGTCAATCTCGATATTTTTGTAGGCATCGCTATCTTCCGCCACCGTCGCGGTGCCGTCATAGACCTTCGACAGTACGCCGGGGTCGATGCCATTCACCGTGTTCGACTTGTTGATGAGATGATAGGAGATCTTCCGCGGGGTGATGGTGGCGTTGCCCGTGGTCTTCACGATATGATCCGAGCCCACGAGGCCATTCAGGATAGAGGGCAGGTCTGCCGCGTCCATCTTGAAGTTCGTCCCCACATCCGCCGCGTCGATGCTATTGATCTTGATCTGGGCATCGAGGCCGGTGCCCGCGTCCTTATGGCGTGCGCCGTCCTTGCTGAAGTAGCTCTCGTCCCCGTCCACATCGTACTTGATGGCCACGTCCACGCCGACCTTCGACGCGTCCGTATGGATGCGGTAGAGGCCGCCTGCCGCCTCCTTCGAGATGGCGGCGGTGGCATCGTACTCCTTGGAGGGGGCGTTTGCCCATTCGCCCTTGACGGCGTCAGCCGTCAGGGCCAGCCGGCGGATCTTGCCCTTCTTCGCCTCCTCGGCGAAGATCTTCGTATTGGCGATGGTGTAGTTGTCCGCATTGAAGCCGTCGGTGCCGGTCTTTTTCTCCGCCATGGCGAGATCGAGGTTCTGATACTTCACGGCCTTGTAGCCCGTATGCTTCTCCTCGTCATTTGCGCCCGTTGGCGTCAGCTCCTTCGATGCATCGTAGTTGGCATTTGCGTCCTCCTGGAAGGTATCCGTGGACGTGCCATCGCTCGTCTTGCCGTAGGTGCCGGTGATGCGCTTGCCATCGGCAATATTGTTGTTGTCATCATTTGTGATGACCATCTTCTCATTGCCGACACCATTGAAGGTGGCGACGATGTTCTTGACGGCGGAGGTGGCATCGTAGGCCTTGTTGGCTACGGTGTCCCCCGCTTTCTTATTGTAGTCGCTCCCCGTGACCTCCGAGAAGTCGAAGTCGATGTTCGTAATCTCGTAGGGGGTAATGCGGCCTTTCCCCGTCCCCGTAAAGGAAAGGGTATCTGCGCCCTTGACGCTTGTGCCGGAGGCATTGCCGTCGTAGAGGGTGTAGTCATTCGTCCCGAGGGTCGCCTTGTAGTTGAGATCCACATCCGTGATGTAGGGATTGTTCGGGTTATCCGTCTTGTTCCACTTCACGTCCTTCTGGGAGAACGCACCGGTGACGCTGAGCCCTGAGGGCTTGTTCTTGGTATCCGTCAGGACAGTGCCGTCGCTGGACTGGATATCCACCAGGCTGGAGAGATCCTTCGTGCCCTGGGCGATTTCCTCCTTCTCGTGACCCTTATCCGTGCGATTGCCATAGAGATCTGTCGTGCCATCGTAGGCGCGGGTGATCTCCCCCGTCGCCACGGCAAAGGCCTGCTGGCCCTCGATGCCCACGTTGACGGTCTTGCCCGCCACCACGCCGTCCTTCATGCCATTTGTGGCCGTGAAGGTCAGGGTGTGGGTCTTGGCGTCGTAGCCGCTGGTGGCAGAGGTATCCGTGAACTCGTAGTTATCAAAGCCCTTCTTCGCATCATCCGAGAGGACAATCTTGAAGGTGGCGCTCTTCGCCGTGTCCACATGGGCCGTGCCATCGCCCGTCGCGTCGTTGTACTTCGCGCTCTCGATGGTGAAGCCGCCGGTTGCCTCCTTTGCGTCCGTATGGCCGCCGGTGATGACGTCCTCGATGCGGACGAAATCGATGTAGTCCCCCGCCTTCGCGCTGTCCTTCTGGCGCAGCCAGCCCGTATGGTCGTAGGCCACATCCGTGGAGCCCTTCTCGAAGACGCGGGTGATGTCCTTCTTGTAGGACACCTTCATGGCATCCTCCAGGGCGATGGACTTCGGATTGATGGTGCCGCCATCCTGCTGGACGAAAGTCTCCTTGTTCAGCGCGTCCGAGAGCTTGTAGTCCGTGGCGTGGTTGCCCGTGCCGTTTTCCTTCAGGGCCTTCGCGAGGGTGCCCCCGTCCTTTGCCCGGTAGGCCACATCCTTCGCGATGACAAGGCCGTTGCTATCCCGGCGGACATTCGACGAGGTCGTGAAATTGTCCCCGTCCTTGTCGCCGTAGTCTGCCGTGATCTTCGAGGCGTCGATGACCTTGTCAAAGGTCTCGTTATTGACGAGCCCCTCGGCAGAGCCGCCGGACACAGCCGTCTCGATGCCGGTCTTTTTCAGGTTTGTATCATCCGAGCCCACGGCGGAGGTGCCGTCGTAGGTCTTCGCCACCTTGCCGAAGCTGAGGGCGGTGATCTCCTTCTGGTTGATGATGCCGCTGCCGGAAAGGGTCAGCGGATCCGTGCCCGCCGTGACGGCGCCCGTCTCGCTGCCATTTAGCAGCTGGTAGTTGCCGCCATTATTCAGGCTCACGGTATAGTCCACCCCTGCGCTGGTGACTTTACCATCGTTATCAAACTTCACATGGCCTTTGTTGCCGAAGGTGCCCGTGATGGTCGCCCCCACATCGGAGCCAGAGGCGGAGATGAGGGAGATGAGCTTGTCTGCCGAGGCAATGGCATTGCCCGAGGCATCCGTCACACCCGTAAAGACCGTCGTACCATCGTAGGTCTTCTGGACCGGCGTGGAGATGAGGGACGCAATAATCTTCTGGGGCGAGATGGTTCCAGTGGTGTCCTTTGTCAGCGTCACGGTGCCATCGGCATTTTCCGTCTTGAAGGTGACCTTCGACCAGCCGTAGTTGTTCGCCGCGTCCTTGTCGAGGGTAAAGGAGTAGTGGACATTCTGCGTCCCGGCATTGGCACTGTCGTAGGTGGCATTCGCCGTAAAGCTGCCCTTCGACTGGAAGGCGCCGGTCTTGTCCACTAGGTCATTGGACTTCGTGCCGATGGTCAGATGGCGGACGAAATCCTTCGCCGTCTTCGTCCCATCGTTCTGCCAGCTCTCCCAGCCCGTGTGGTCGTAGTCCACCTTGTTATTCCCATCGTAGACCTTCGTGATGATGTCACTGAAGTCGAACCAGATGTCCTTGTCCTCCAGATCCAACGGGCTGATGTAGTTGTTCGTGGTGGTAAGGGTATAGGTGGCATTCGCCCCTTTGCCGTTCTTCACGAGGGTGTCCGTGTCGCCGGTGCTCTTAGCGATGTAGAAATTCCCCTTGTCGTCGCCGGTGAGCTCCAGGGTATAGGTGACGTTCTTCTCGCCCGCATTGGCGCTGCCGTAGGTGGCCTTCTTCAGGGTGTCCGTATTGAGGGCCACATCATCCCCCGCCTCCAGCTGCTTCAGCTCCGGATTCGTCAGGGTGATGGACTTGATGTTATCCGCCGACAGCGCATTGGTGCCGTCGTAGGTCTTTTCCATGCGGCCCGCATTGATGGTCAGCGCCAGGGGCGTGATGGTGCCCTTGCCGGTGACCGTCGACGGGCTCACGGTATAGTTGTTCTTCGCCTCCGCGTCCACACTGTCGTCGAAGGAGAAGGTATAGTTGATATTTTTCTGGGCCACGTTGCCGTCGGCATCGTAGCTCACGTCCTTGCCAGCGGTCTCGCTGTTCGTCTTCTGGTACGTGCCGTTGATGATGAGTGCCTTCTCCTCGCCGGAGACGAGATGGTGGGCCGTGTCGCTGTCATTGGCATAGGAAACAAACCCATCCGCGAGGGTGAGTTTCGTCCTGCCATCCACGTTCACGAGAGCCGTGCGATCGTAGGCGCGGTCGGCCGTCTTGTCCGTGGTCTTCACCTGGAGCTCCCGGGGGGTGATGGTGCCGTGGAAGGCGCTCTTATCGAGGGCCATATTGTAGCCCAGGGCCTCTTCCGACTTCGCGATTTCCGCATCCGTGGAGCCGGTGCCGGCATGGAGGGCCTTTGCGAGGCTCACGTCGCCGGACTCGTCCACCTTGATGTAGAACTGGATATTGTTCCGGGTAGCATCCTGGGAGGGCTTCACATTCTTCGAGTCGTAGACCGGCGTCTTGCCGCCATCCGTCACGACGGAGTAGTCCAGGGTGATGGTCTGCCCATTCGGCAGGGTGCCGATGAGATCCGTCAGGAGGCTGCGATAGTCTGTGACGCCATTGCCATTCACGAGGATGGAGGTATTGCCGTCGTAGACCTTCGTGATGTCGTTCTTCAGGCCAAAGGAGATGGTGTCGATCTTCGTCGGATCGATGGTGCCTGCCTTTTTCTCGATATAGGCACCATTTACCAGGGAGCCGCCAGAGGCAAAGGAGGTGTCGTCGATGGTGTAGTTGTGGTTTTTGAGGGCCGTGAGGAAGGAGGAGCCGCCCGTGCCCGTGTACTGCATATCATGGGCGGTCTCCGTCGTCACGTCCGTGCGATGGACGTGGGCGTTTTCGGTGAAATTCCCGCTCGAATCCACCTGGCCGTATTTGCCCACGAGCTTTGTGGAGTCGATGACATCGGCGAGCTTGCCGCCGCTCTCCACGATGCCATCCGCCGTGCCGTTTTCCACCGCGTAGGCGATGCGGTCGTGGTAGGTGGTGCCGTCCTTCACATAGTCGGCATAGTTCCCCACATCCGCATTCGTGTCATAGGTCTTGTTGACATCGGCGAACTTCACATTCGTGAGCTTCTTCGGGTTGATGCGACCGACGCCAGTGCCGTTCAGGGTGAGCTCCGTCTTATCGTCGGTGCTGGTGCCCGTGCCCTCCACGATGCGATAGTTGGTGGAGGCGGTGCCGTCGGCGTGCTGGATCTTTACCGCATAGGAGACATTCTTATCCGCCGTGGCGCCGGTGCTGTCGTAGTTGACATCCTTCGCCGCGGCATCGTTGCCCGTCTTCTGATATTTGCCGGTGTAGACGATGACATCCGTCTCGCCGTCCACCAGCTTGTGGGCAGCGTCGTCCACCGCGTACTTGATATAGCCGTCGTCCCAGGTGAGGCTCGTGCTCCCCGACGCATTCTTCACGTCATCCGTGGCGTCGTAGTCCTTCGTCGCCTTCTTCGTGGTGTCGATGGCGATATTGATGGTGCGAGGCGTGATGGTTCCGTCGCCCCAGACATCGTAGGTCTTCCCGGTGGAGGTGTCGATATCCTGCCCGTTCAGGGTATAGTTCTCCGCGTCCGCGCCGTCCACGTGGATGACGTACTTCACGGCCTTTGCCTTGTCCACGTCCTTCGTGGTGGTCGTGGAGCCCTGGGAGTCCACGAAGTCCGCATTCTGGACGACGAAGTGCATGTCGTCATTGATGGCGGGAGCGGTCTGGTTGCCGCTGCTGTCCTTCTGCGCCACGTACTTGACCGTGGCGGCATCGTAGGCGCTCTTTCCCGTGTACTCCCGGGTGGCGTTCTGGAAAGTGCTATTGTCGAGCCAGGAGTAGTCCTGGTTCGTCAGGTTCTTCTTCGTGATGGTGCCAGAGCCGTAGAGGGAGCCGCCGGCATTCTTGTTGATGTCCTGGCCGACGCCATTGTAGGCCTCCTGGTAGATGGTGCCCTTATTGTCCGTGGCAGAGCCCGCCACCAGGTAGTAGTTTTTCGCCTTGGCACCCGTGAGCTTCAGGCCGCCATACTTGACCCGGTTCGTGTAGTCGCCGGCCTTGCCCGTGGCCACATCCGAGGTGTCCACGTAGTTCGCCGTGCTGTCATAGACGAGGGACACGTCCTCCGCCGTCGATGTGCCGTCCGCATTCGTGATCTTGACGGGATCGGAGAGGGTGAAGGTGTCGGCCGTCGGCAGATAGGCATCAGAAACAGACGTATTCTTTACGCCCGAATACTCGCGGTTGATGCCCGTGCCCTTGCCGGAGGCGAAGTCCACATAGAGGGCCTTCTGGGCGATCTTGTTGTCGGCATTCGTGAAGGTCTTGTTGTTAAAGGAGGTGGAGTCGGCGCTCAGGACATAGTTGTTGTGGCCCGTGGCATTCTTCAGCGTGACGGAGCCATTGAGCAGGATGGTCTTGCCGGCCCCCACGTCCGCGTCCTCCACCCATTTGCTGTCCTGGGTCTTGACGAACTTCGCCGTGGCCGCCGAGGTGTCGATGGAGACCGTGTCGTCGCCAGCGATGATGCCCTCCGCCGAGGAGGAGTCGCCGGTGAACATGGAGGCAATGGCTCCGGAGGCATCCGCCGTGCCGTCGTACTCCCGGGAGTAGGGCTTCGGATCCGCGTCGCTCTTGATGGTGACGGTGCGCTGCTTGATGGTCACATTGCCGCCCACCAGGTCGTAGCCCGTCTGGTCGGAGTAGAACTCCGCAATGCCGATGGCTCCCGTGTCGGAGTTGAGCACATTCGCATCGTGAAGCGTCCCCGTGCTCTGCTTGACGATGGAGGAGTCGGCACTGCCGTAGTCGATATTTTTGATGGCGAGGTCGTTGGCGTTATAGGTGACGGAGAGGTCCTTGCCACCGTTGCTGCCAGAGACCTTGTCCCCCTGGGTGTAGTCGTAGCTGATGGTCTTGACCCCCTTCGTCAGGGAGGTCAGGATGGGGCTGGACTGGTTCTCATAGATACGCCAGGTAGCCCGGGAGGTGGAGCCGTCCGAGTTGCGGGTGACGGCGCCGGTGTTGGAGATGGAGGACCACCCGGGCTTATCCGTGAAGGTCGCTTTCTTTAGGACAGAAGGCTGGTCCTTAGTCGCATAATCGAATCCCGTGGCACTATCTCCATAATATTTCGTGCCTTTCCCACTAGCATCATAAAAAAGTGTATTCTTAATAGAAGCCTTGGAAGAAATGCTTCCAGCACCAGATACGTTTGCATATATATTGTTCGCAGTAAGAGTGGCATCTTCCAAGCCACTTGCTATAAGATAATGGCCTGATGCCGTACCGGTTGAATAAGCATTTTGAATTGTATTCGCCGTAACATTTCCATCAATTGTCTTTAATTGTCCGATAAAAGCGGACCCGGTAATATTTCCCGCATTATAGGCGTTTTGTATCGTAACACCAAGGCCGATACCAATAAACCCGCCCGTTCTGCTGCTTTGTTTTGAGGCGACATCGACCAGATTATAAACATTGTATAGCTCCGTATTTGTCGCAGTGCCTACAAAAGAGCCGCCACCCAGCGTCCTAGTGGTACTTGCTCCCGAAATCGTACCGCTGGCAATTCCCACATTCTCGATGGTGGCGCCATTCGTCTCGGCAAAAAGCCCTCGGTCAAAGGCCACATTCTGGAAGGCATTGCCCATACCGTCCAGCTTCCCTGTGAAAGTGGTGGTAATGCCTCCGCCATTTTGCGCATCAATATCGCCATCGAGCATAAACTTGCCCGATGGTGTATTGGTGATTTTTGTTTTCCAGTCATCGCTTGTCACGACGTTGTAATATTCTGCTGTAGCTGTGCCACCCGAGAGCGTCTTGACCTGGTAGCCCGCGTCCTTGCTGGCGTTGTAGTCGCCCCGATAGCCAATATGGACTTCGCCATTGGCCCGGACATTGACCGCGCTGGAGAGCGCATTCGTCCCATCGCTGGTGACCGTCGAAGCATCGAGGAAGCGTACGTTGCCCGCCTCCACGTGGACAGACTGGGCCTGCACCGTGCCGAGATTCACCACGTCGGCAGCGAGGGCGGAGACATTCGTATTGACGAGGGAGGAGAGGTCGCCTGCGGTCGAAGTGACGCCAGAGATCTTATCCGGGTCGATATTTCGCGTGGAGACATAGAGATTCCCCACGTTGACCTGAGCTGTCTTGCCGAAGATGACGCCGTTCGGGTTCACCAGGTAGATATTGCCGCCGCCTTTGACTGCGCCGTCAATGGTGGAGGTGTTGTCCCCCGTGACGATGTTCATGTAGTTGTTGTTGTCGAACTGGATGGTCTCGCCGCTCTTGTTGGAGAAGTCCTTCCAGGCCAGGACATTATTCGTGGAGGAGCTGGTGATGTTCGTGTCCTTGAGTGCCGAGTTGTCGGTATGCACCTTGTCCGAGATCTTTGCATCGCCCACGACGACGCCGCCGGTACCCTTCGTGGTATCGAGCACAGGCGCCCCAAGGACCGTCGGCATCCCGGACAGCATCCCCGCTGTCAAAGCGATGCCAACGCCAAGCGCAATCTGCCGCTCCCGCTTCTTCCCACGTGTCCACATCACAAATCGCTCCCTCGAATTCTATATTCTCTATGCGACAATTTTCCTAATGTGCTATCACTGACATGATAGTATGAAGCCGCACGCGCAAAGCACCTGCGCTTTTTCCTTCATCGTAGCTTCCCATTGCCTAGCGGCTGAGACTTGCCTTGTCCCCCTCTAGAGGGGGATGGCCCGTCAGGGCCAGGGGGAGTCTACGGGAAAGATGTGACGCGGCTGGCGGGCGAGTGCAAAGCCGCCAGTGCCAGCATCAAGACTCCCTCCGTCACGCCTACGGCGTGCCACCTCCCTCTAGAGGGAGGCATTCGCTCGCCCGTCACAATCTCTAAGAAGCTGCGTTGCTCTTCGCCCGACCTTTTTCCCATAGTATACTATAAAGAGGGGTCATTTCCAACCCCTCTCCCATACGTTACGTTCTTCTTATGCAGCAATCACTTTGGCATAGTTCACAATGGACAATTCCGTCGCTTCTTTACGAAGCTGTTTGACAATGCGCTCCAGCTGTTTTACCACATCTGTACTATATGTTGTATCGCCACACTGCGTACAAACCAAAGATGGGACGTTCTTGATGATGATAACCTGCCCGTCCAAGTCTACCATATACGTCGTCTGCTTTTCTGACAAAATACCTTTACACAGATAGCAAGCGTCCATTTCTCAAATCCTTACTGCAGCAGGCTCAGCACGGAGCTGGCGTTTTGGTTCGCCTGGGCGAGCATTGCCTGGGCGGACTGGGCCAGGACATTCGTCTTTGTGTACTCGGTCATGGTGGCTGCCATGTCCGCGTCGCGGATGGTGGACATGGACTTCTGGGTGTTCTCGCTGTTCGTCGTCAGCGTGTCCCCCGTGTAGTCCAGGCGATTGCGCACCGAGCCGATGGTCGTCTGCTGGTCCAGCACCTTTGAGAGGGCCAGATCCAGGGCGCTGATGGCGGCATTTGCCGCCTTCTGGGTCGTGATCTGGAGGGTCGCGCCATCCGTGCCACGAAGCCCGAGGGCCACCGGACGAAGATCGGAGAAGCCGATCTTCACTGCATCGTTTGCCTTTGTGCCCGTCTGGAAGACGAGGGCATTGTCCGGGGAAGGATCCTCTGCACGGATGAGCTCGTGGAGGTCATTGAATACATTCGTGGCCGTACGGTTAATCGATCCGTTGTGATCACGCACAAGGAAGGTAAGGCCTGCAATCTGTCCATTGATGCCCGCCTCTGCTGCGCGGAAGAAGAACCCCGTATTTCCGCTTGAGGTCGGGACACGGGCTCCCGAGCGATCCTCGCCTATCGTCTTGCTGATGGAAACCCTAGCGATACTTGACGCATCTTTTACAAGATTCTGCGGATCCTCACTAGCCATAAAAATGGATCCCAGCTCCGTATCCGCTACCGGATCAAGCACCCTCGTATAGGTCCTTCCCTGTTTGACATAGGAAATCTCGATGCTGCTGTCGCTTCGAATACCAAGGGAGCGCCCGGAAAAATCCTGCAAGTCACTTATAAGCGTGTCCTCTTGTGTGGCTTCATCAAATTGCTCATTGACAAGAACAGTATTCGTGCCATTTCCCGCACCGCCTATGACCTCGTTATTATGGGAACCGTCCAGCATGGTCTTGCCATTGTAGGTGACATTAGCATTCTCATCCAGCTGGTCGATGGACTGGTCGAACTCCTTCTGCATGGTGGCCCGGTCGGCGTTCGTATTCGTATCGTTGGCGGCGTTGATGGCCTTCTCCTTCAGGGTCTTCAAAATATCCACGGAGGACTGGACGCCGCCCTCGGCGACCTTCAGCATGGCGTTGCCCGTCTGGGTGTTGTCCACATCCTGGTCGAGGCCGCGCATCTGCACCTCCATGCGCTCGGAGATGGCATAGCCGGAGGCATCGTCGTCCGCCCCATTGATGCGGAGGCCCGAGGCCGCCTTCTTCAGCGACTTTGCCAGCATCTTGTCGTTCTTATCCAGCACATTCAGCGTATTCTTCGCCGGCATGTTGTTTTTCAGCACCAAAGCCATGTAAAATACCTCCCTGCAGCCGCCAGTCACATATCGCGGCCATCCTACATTCCCTTTCCGCCGAAGCGGCGTATTGTCAAAGACAGCATCCACGCCGCCTCTTGTTCTCAATACTATTATCGTATATCGGGGAAAATACTTTAGCGTTTTTCGCAGCAAAACGAAATTTACGCCGCCCCGTCCTTCACAGAGTTACACCCACATTCTCCCCCACATTCCGCAAAAATCATATTTGTCGCTTTCCCGAAAATCCCCCGCGCTATTTGCCATGCTAAATAGTCATCTGTCCTTCAGAAAAGTATATTTCTTATAAGCAAATAAAACCAAGAATTTTTTCATCTCGCCCATTACCATTCGCCTCTCGCCACGTTATAGCATCGCCATCTTTTTGAAAGCCTCCTCCGAAACCTTCATCTCTTTCGCAGCATCTGCGATGGAAAGCACACCACGCTTGACAAGAGACACCAGCGTTGCAAGTGCTCCTTCCTCTCGTCCTTTTTCCATTAGTTCCTCTGCAATCTTGCACATTTCCATCTTCCCCCTTTTTGTCTCCTTAAAGAACTCTGCCCTTCTGCGCAGCACCTCAAGCCGCATTTCCTTTGGATCCATGCATCGGATATCATGCACCAGCATATCGAGCGCATCCATACTCCTCGTTTTTCCTATCCTTATTTTACAAAAAATCCCCCGGAAATGCAACGATGGCGCAGTCTCTTAAATGGCTGCACCATCGTGTACGGTCTATTTCATTTCGGTAAATCAGGAGAAGAACTTCGCATAGTAGCCTGCTGCGAAGATGTAGAGGACGACCAGTGGCAGGATGTAGGTGGCGTAGAAGCGGATCCACTTGGGGAAGGCGACGCCCTTTCCGGTGTCCGCCTCCTTCGTGAAGTTCTCCCAGCCCCAGCCGTAGCGGCTCGTACAGAAGGCAAGATAGACGAGGCTGCCCAGGGGCAGGAGGTTGTTGCTCACCAGAAAGTCCTCCAGATCCAGCACGCCGGAACCAGCGCCCAGGGGCTGGAAGCCGCTCCACACATTGAAGCCCAGCACACAGGGCAGCGACAGCAGGATGATGAGGACCATTCCCCGGCGGATGATGATTTTCCTGTCCTTCCTCAGAAGCTCGATAAAGGCACAGATCAGGTTCTCAAAGACGGCGATGACCGTGGACATGGAGGCGAAGGCCATGAAGAGGAAGAAGAGGCTACCCCAAAGGCGGCCCAGGGGCATGTTGTTGAACACATTGGGCAGCGTCACAAAGAGGAGGTTCGGCCCGCTGGAGGGATTCACCCCGTAGGCGAAGCAGGCGGGGAAGATGATGAGGCCCGCCATGATGGCGACGAAGGTGTCGAGGACGATGACCCAGATGGCCTCCCCCGTCAGCCGCTTGCTCTTGCCGATGTAGCTGCCGAAAATGGCGAGAGCCCCGATGCCAAGGGAGAGCGTAAAGAAGGCCTGGCCCATGGCCGCAAAAACGACCTCACGCACGCCGTACTCCGCCACCTTGCCAAAGTCGGGATAGAGATAGTAGCGAAGTCCCTCGCCGCTGCCGGGTAGCAGCACGGAGTTCACCGCCAGGAGGATCATGAGGAAGAGCAGGCAGGTCATCATGAGCTTCGTGATGCGTTCCACCCCCGCCTCCACGCCGAGATAGCAGACGCCGCCGCAGAGAACCACGATGAGGGCCATATAGAGGCCCATAGTGACGGGGTCCGCCAGAAGATTCCCAAAGACCGCGCCGACCCCGGCCGCGTCCAGCCCCTCAAAGCCCCCGGCGGCCATTTTGTAGAGGTAGTAGAGCATCCAGCCGGAGACGGTGGTGTAGAACATCATCAGAAGGAAATTGCCTGCGATGCCGAAATATTTGTAGAAATGCCACTTCGTCCCCTTTGGCTCCAGCACATCAAAGGACATGGCGAGGCTCCGAACGCTCCCCCGCCCCACGGCAAACTCCGCCACCATGATGGGGAGG
Organism: uncultured Mitsuokella sp.; assembly: GCA_945877355.1. Taxonomy (GTDB): domain Bacteria; phylum Bacillota; class Negativicutes; order Selenomonadales; family Selenomonadaceae; genus AWVT01. Next base: position 22,331 of record CAMCRT010000028.1, read on the forward strand.
CCCAGGATGGCCAGAAACACGAGATAGATGAGCACAAAGGACGCGCCGCCATACATACCCGTGATGTAGGGAAAGCGCCAGACATTGCCAAGCCCGATGGCGCACCCCGCCGACACCAGGATAAACCCGAGCCGGGTGGAAAAGCCTTCTCGTTCCAAAAAGATACCCCTTTCCAAAGAGACTGCTGGAATGCACAGCCTCACGTTTCATGTTTTTGCTACCACTCGCATCAAGACTCCCTCCGTCACGCTTCGCGTGCCACCTCCCTCTAGAGGGAGGCAAGCAGGCCCCCCCATGCTCGCAATGGATTGTTTGCGCCTTCTGATCCTTGAAGCCGTACCGGCAGAGGACTCCCACGCTCGCAATGGATTGTTACGAGCCCCTTGAGCATACATCATTCCATTGCCCAGCTGATGAGCAAAACCTCGTCCCCCTCGCGAGGGGGAACGCCCGCAGGGCAAGGGGGAGTCTGCGAGACGGATGTGCTGCAAGAAGAATGGACGGGCGAATAACAATCCAGCCCATGCACAGCCCTGCGAAAGTCTCTAATCTGTACCATCTTACCCGTTTCCGTCCATTTTGTCCAGAGTCCCTGCCTGTATGCTTTTTTCGCGTTTTCGTGTATAATATTCCTGATACCAGCAGAAACGTACCGAAACGAATAAAGGAGGCTTTTTCTTGAAGCAGCCAAAGGTCGGGCATATCGACTTTCTCAATGTGCTCCCGCTCGGATACAGCTACGGGCACGGCGGGGCCCAGGGGCTCTCGGTGGTGCGGGGCGTGCCCTCGGAGCTCAATAACGCCATGCGCGAGCGGCGCCTCGACGCCAGCAATGTCTCCTCCATCCTCTACGCCCGGGAGGCGGAGCACCTCAGCGTCCTGCCGGATGTCTGCGTCTCCTCCGACGGGGCCGTAAAGAGCATCCTCCTGGTCTCCCGAGTGCCCATCGATCGCCTGTCGGACCTCCCCATCGCGCTGACGGCAAAGAGCGAGACGAGCCATGCGCTCCTGCGCATCATCCTCTCCCGGGGCTACGGCGTCGCCCCCTCCTACACCATCCGCACCCTCGACCCGATGAAGGGCGTGCCGGAGGACGTGGCCGCCGCCCTCTTCATCGGCGACGACGCCCTCCACCTCTACTATCACCGCTCCCCCGCCTATCGCTACTACGACATTGGTGCCGAGTGGAAGCGGCTCACGGGAGAGAAGATGGTCTACGCTCTCTACGTGGTGACGAAAACGCTCGTCGCGGAGTCGCCGGGCTCAGCCCAGCTCATCTACGACCGCATCACCCAGGGCTTCGCCTTCGGCCTCACGCACCTAGAGGATGCCATAGAGGAGCACCTTTCCGCCCGAGGAAATGACGCGAACGCCCTGGACTTCACAGCAGAGGAGCTCCGAGACTACCTGGGCCCCACCATCCACTGGAGCCTCGGGGAAAATTACCTGAAGGGCCTCCGCCTCTTCTACCACCTGGCCTACCAGGAGGGCCTCCTCCCCCACGAGCCCGTCCTACAGTTCGCCCCCGTAGCAAGGGCCACAACCCCCATCCTGCTACCCTCCTAAAAACTTCAGACTGCCGAGCGAACGAAAGCCCGTCAATACGTGCAACAAGACTCCCTCCGCCACGCCTTCGGCGCGCCACCTCCCTCTAGAGGGAGGCAAGCAAGCCTCCAAGGCCTCGCAATGGTTTGTCACGGCTCTATTGTCCCTATAACCTATCCGAAAACTCCCGACCACACGCCTCCCTTGAGAAGGAGGCAAGCAAATCTCAGGAGTTTCGCTATGGCCAGCTAGGACTTGCGAACTCATGCACCGAACCTGCTGACATCCCACGACGTACCATTCCATTGCGACCATGGCGAGCCCAGCCTCGTCCCCCTCTGGAGGGGGATGGCCCGCAGGGTCAGGGGGAGTCTGCGGGAAAGATGTCACGCGCAGCGTGTCGGGCGAGCGAAAAGCACGTCAATACGTGCAACAAGACTCCCGACCTCACGCCTTCGGCGCGCCACCTCCCTCCAGAGGGAGGCAAGCAAGTCTCCAAGGCTTTGCAATGGTTTGTCACGGCCCTATTGTTCCTACGATCTATCCGAAAACTCCCGACCGCACGCTTTCGGCGTCCCACCTGATTTTTACATCTTTTTTGCACTAAAAAACACTTCCCGCAAGCTCGCGACATGTGAAAGGGCCGGGATGAAATGCGTGTGCATTTCATCCCGGCCCTTTCTATAATAATGGAAAAAGCTTAGTCGAGGACCTTCTGGAGGTACGTCTTGATCTCGTCTGCGTCCTCCATCTTCATCACGTCTGCCAGGACTTCCTTGGCGCGGATGGAGCTGATGGAGCGGATCTTCTCCTTGACGCGGGGGATGGACGGGGCGCTCATGGAGAGCTCGCTGATGCCCATGCCCAGGAGGATGACGGCTGCGAGAGGATCCGATGCCATCTCGCCGCACATGCCGGCCCAGATGCCCGCCTCTTTGGCGCTCGTGATGGTGCGCTCGATGAGGCGCAGCACCGCTGGGTTGAAGTGGTTGTAGAGGTAGGAGATGCTGGCGTTGCCCCGGTCGCAGGCCAGCGTATACTGCACCAGATCGTTCGTGCCAATGGAGAAGAAGTCCACGTACTTGGCGAGAATCGGCGTCATGATGGCCGCCGCCGGCGTCTCCACCATGATGCCCACCTGCACGTCATCCGCGTAGGTCTTGCCCTCATGGGCCAGCTCCAGCTTCGCTTCCTCGATGAACTCCTTGACCTTCTTGAACTCCGCCACATTGATGATCATGGGCACCATGATGGCGGCCTTGCCGTAGACGCCAGCCCGCAGGATGGCCTTGAGCTGCGGCAGGAAGAGGTCCCGGCGCTCCAGGCTGATGCGCACGGCGCGATAGCCGAGGAACGGGTTCTCCTCCTCCGGGATATTGAGATACGGGAGGGGCTTGTCACCGCCGATATCCATGGTGCGGATGACGCAGAGGTTGCCGCCGCACTTCTCCACGGCCTCCTTATAGGCCTTGAACTGATCCTCCTCGTTGGGGATGTCCTGTCGGCCCATGAAGACGAACTCGGAGCGGAAGAGGCCCACGCCCTCGGCACCGTAGGTCAGGGCGTTGTCCACGTCCATATGGCTGCCGATGTTGGCCATGAGGTCGATCTTCACCCCGTCCGTGGTGACGGCCGGCAGATCCTTGAGCTCTGCGTAGTGCTTCGCGAGCTCCTGCTGCTTCTTGATCTTCTCGTCGTACTGGGCGCATTCCTCCGGCGTCGGGTTGATGAGGATCTCGCCCCGCTCGCCGTCCAATATGACGTGGTCGCCGTCGCTGATGCGGTCGATGCGGTCTTCCTTGTTGAGGCCCACGATGGTCGGGATAGCCCTCGCCTTTGCGATGATGACCGCATGGGCCGTGGTGGAGCCGGAGCCCAGGATGACGCCCGCGATGTTCTCGCTGGGCATGCCGGCGATGACGGAGGGCTCGATTTCCCGGCCGCAGAGGATGACCTTCTCGTCGCCGATTTCCGGCTCCTTGACGCCCAGGATGAACTTTGCCACCCGCTTGCCCACATCCCGGAGATCCACGGCGCGGGCTGCGAAGTACTCGTCCGCCATCTGCTCGAACATCTTCGCCTGGTCTTCCGCGGCCTGGAGCACCGCATGGGGGGCGGACTTCGTCTCGTCCACCTTCGCCGTGATGTTCTCCGCCATCATCGGATCCTGCACCATCATGCGATGGGCCTCCATGATGGCCGCCTGCTCCACCATGTCCTGCTTCTTCAGCCGCTCGATGCTCTCCCGGAGCGTCTCCGCCACGGCCACGAGGGCATCGGCTGCCTTCTTCTTCTCCGTCTCGACATCCTCAGCCTTGTAGCTCACGAGATAGCCGTCGAGGTTCTGGCCCGCCAGCATGATCTTGCCCACGGCGATGCCGGAGATGACGCCCTTGCCACGTACGATTTCTGCCATGATATTTCCCCCTTCTGCCACACAAAGCGCGCCCCCGCGGGACGCGCTTTCTCTAGTGGCTGATATTAGCTTATTCCTCGCCGAACTTGGAGTCCACGAGATCCGTCAGGGCCTTGACTGCCTCTGCCTCGTCCGGGCCGTCTGCGATGAGGGTGATTTCCGTGCCCTTCACGAGGCCCATGCTCATGATCATGAGGATGCTCTTTGCGTCCACCGTCTTGCCCTTTGCCTGGATCTGGACCTTGGACTTGAACTTTGAAGCCGTCTGGACAAAGATGGATGCCGGGCGAGCGTGGATGCCAGTCTTGTTCTCAATCGTCGTCGTTTCCTGTACCATGGTACTATCTCCTTTTTTAAAAAACGAAAATCAGCCATTCGGATGATCCGAACTCTCTGCCCTAGTAATATGCAAGTGGCGTGCCAGTTTTGGGAGGCCTGGTAAATTTTTTGCAAAAATCCCGTTTCCCGCCTGTAAAAATTTCGTAAAATCCTTGAATCACAAGGGATTCCGTCATCTAAGAAAAATTTGCGCCGAAGGAAATCCTCCGGGAAATCCCCTGCAGCATTTGACCCGCAAATTTGCAAATAGTCTGCCGATTGGTAATTTCTCCCACAGTAATAGGGAATTACCGGGAAAATTTACCAACGGTTGGAAAATTATACCAATCCATACTTCCGGGCCTTCGCTGCCACCGTCTTGTGGTTCAGGTGGAGCTCCTTCGCCGCCGCATGGAAGGAGCCGCAGAGCCGGAGGGCCTTCTCGATGATCTGCTTTTCATAGGCCTCCCAGGGAAGGATCGTCCCATCCCCCGCCTCCAGGGCATGGACCGCCACATCGCCGGCGAGATAGGAGGGCAGGCTCCCCTCCGTGATGGTGTCCCCCTCCATGAGGGTGATGACCCGCTCCATGACATTTTCCAGCTCCCGCACATTGCCCGGCCACCGGTAGTGCATGAGAAGCTGCATGGCCTCCGGCGTCACGACGGGCACCCTTCTCTTGGTGCGTTCCGCCACTTTCTTCGCGAAGTGCTCCACGAGAAGGGGGATGTCCTCGATGCGCTCCCGAAGGGGCGGCAGGAGGATGGGGATGACATTCAGCCGGTAGTAGAGATCCTCCCGGAAGTCCCCGGCACGCATCATGTCCTCCAGATTCCGGTTCGTGGCGGCGATGATGCGCACGTCCACGCGGATCGTCTCCTCGCCCCCTACCCGGTCGAACTCCTTCTGCTGCAGCACCCGCAGGAGCTTCACCTGCATGTCCTTCGCCATCTCGCCGATTTCATCCAGGAAGATGGTGCCGCCATTTGCCAGCTCGAACTTCCCCAGCTTCCGCTTGACGGCGCCGGTGAAAGCCCCCTTCTCGTGGCCGAAGAGCTCCGACTCCAGAAGCGCCGGCGGTATGGCGCCGCAGTTCACCCGGATGAAGGGTCCCCTCCGCCTGTCGCTGGCGTAGTGGATGCCCTCAGCGATGACCTCCTTGCCCGTGCCGCTCTCCCCGCGGATGAGCACATTGGCTGAGACCCCGGCCGCCTTCGTGGCGAGGGCCAGTACGTCCACCACCTTGCCACTCTTGCCGATATAGCTTTCAAAGGCCTCCGCCGTCTTCTTCGTCCGGAGGAGCTCCTGCTCAAAGTACTCCGCCTTCGCCGAGGCCGCCCGGAGCTCTGCCATGAGGGTCTGGAGCTCCGTGATGTCCCGGACAACGGACACGACACCCGCGATTTCGCCGCCGGCGAAAATGGGATTGACATTTGCCACGAGGGTCGTGCCGTCCTTCTTGTGGCTGATGCTGCCGATGCGGGCGATGCCCGAGCGCAGCACGCCGGATCGGTTCCCCTCCGGCGCCCGCTCAAAGACGTTTTCCCCCAGCACCATCTCCGGCGTCTTGTGGACGATGCGCAGGTAGGAGGGATTGACGAACGTCACCTCCCCCGTGCGGTCCACCACGCATATCCCGTCCTGCACCGCGTCCAGGATCATCTGGAGACGCTCCTGCATCAGGGCGTTTTCCTGGAGGATCTTGTCCACACCCCGGGACTCCTCCCCCTCCGTCAGGGAAAAGTCCCCCTCCAGGAAGTGCACCAGCTCGATGACCGCCTGCCGCCCATTGTCGCCGTCCGCCGAGATGGTCACCGTATCTCCCTGAGCCACCTTCCGGGACACGAGCTCCAGCACGCTATGCATCCGTCCCCGATTGCCATGGGCCGTGGTGAGGAAGAGCTCCGTCTCATACCGCGCCTCCAGAGCCCCCACCCGCTGGACGATCATAGCCGCAATCCGCGCATGGATCCCCCCCGGCTCATGGATGAGGGCCTGCCGCTCAAAAATCATAATCTGCCTCGCTTTTTATTCTTCTCCGCACGCCTTGCACACCATAGTCTCGACAGCACTGCTGATAAAGAACCCCTGCTCCTTCATCCGTGTGACAGCCGGCTTCACACTGCCCAGAATCCCCTTCTTCTTTGCTAATGCCAAAACCCCAAGGGTACCTGTGACATGAAGTCCTAAATACTTGGCAGTTTTCTTTGCAGCATTATCATCTATGATGACGAGAACAGGCCCAACCGATTCCCGGGCCAGCATCATGACCTCCACCTCCCCGTCATGCAGCTTGGATCGGTACATTCCTCTATCTGCGTCATTACGGACGTGCTCCACGCGAATCCAGCCTTTCTCTGCTAAAATCTGCGAGGCCGCATCCGATTTCCGTGTGACTTCTTCATAGACTGCCTGCGGGATAATGACATTTCCATACAACTGCTGAAGAATATCGATTTGTCCGATTTTACTCAGGATAATCATCGGGGTGGAATTAACAATAACTTTCGGCATTCTGCAATTCCTCTAAAAACTCATGCTCATTGTCAAAATGAAATACAGAGATGCCATTTTCTCCCAGGAAACGTAGAAACTCCTCCTCCGTCAGTCCGGCGATCTCGGCGCAGTAGCCAATGGACACATCCATATGGGCATAGCAATAAAGCGCAACCGCCCTCTTCGCCATCTGCTCCGCCTGTTTCTGATTCAAGCATTTATCGTACAACACCGCTTCCGGGATGTTTATGGATACACTGCACATAGTTCTCTCCCCCTTCTGCTCACACGACTTCTTTCTATAAAGTATACTACAAATCCCTGCCTTGGAAAATAACTTTTCTCTCGTCCGGGAACGGGAGACACGCCAGATCCTTGCTTTTTGCCGTTTATTGACATCCTTTCATTTTTGCGCGATAATATAGAAAGCCGTGTAGATTCTTAGAGGCACAGGGGGTGGGCTTTTGATGTTTGTCCTGCTGACGCTTTGCTTTCTTGTCGTCAGCATCGTCATCATCCGTTTCCTATGCCATCGCATGGGCGCCCATGTCAAGACGCTCTCCCTCGTGCTGGCGGCGGTGCTCGCGGCCTGCATGGTGGGGCTTGCCATCATGCTTGGCACGTACCTCGACGCGGAGCAGTACATTCGCCTGGGGGTGCTGGCCCTCGTCGCCAGCCTCCTGGTGACTGCCGTCAACGAGTACCTCCTGAAGCGGGAGAAAAAGCCGAAGGAGTGGGAGACGCAGGCCATGCCCTGGGAGGATCTCGAAAACATTGAGCTCCCACCACTGCCGCGCACGCCGGCCGAGGCGGAGGGCGCCGCGGAGGAACTCTCTGCCGGAGGGGAATCCCAGGCAGAAGGTGCTGCAGAGCCCGCAGAAAATGCACCGGCCGCAGCACTCCAGGGCGAGCCGCCTGTCGAAACGGCTGAGCGTGCCGGAGAGCCGCCCGCAGAAGCGGCGGAAAGCTCCGAAGATCCTGCCGAAGGGCAGGAAGCTGTCCCCGCCGAAGCGGGCGGATCCGCCATCACCACAAGCACGGTGGAGGCGGCAGACGCAGGCGCGGCAAAGGCTGCAAAGCCGGAAGAATCAACGGAAGCACCTGCCACAGAAGAGGCAGGAGACGCGGCGGAAGCAGCAGGCGGAGCGGGCAAAGCCGTCCCGGAGGACGCAGAGCCGCCCACCCTCGACGAGCTTCTCGACATCGCCTATGCGAAGCGCACGAGCGATGTGCCCGCTGCCATCGCCGCCTACCGGGAGGCCATCGACCGCTTCCCAGACGACGACTATGCGCCCTTCCTCGTCATCGAGCTGGCGGGGCTCTACAAGGACAGCG
>CAMCRT010000029.1 GCA_945877355.1 uncultured Mitsuokella sp.
GTTACACGCAGCAGTGGCATTTCCTACCCACAGGGATGCCCGAAGAGCCCTTTTTCATATTGCTCTTTCCTTTCCGAGGTTTTCCTGAGACCATCGCCGCCAGTCTGGCGACAAGAAATCGTTCTTTTCACAAAAGAGGCTGTTTCAAGGAGGCGATATACAAGGCTGCTCTGGAAAGAGTGCAGCGAAAATCCTGCTTATGGAACTACACACATCACCAAAAGGGATTCCATCCGCATATACAAATTTCTTCTGGTAATTCACCCATCGCTTATTCATCTCCTTGCTTTCCCGAAGCGAAAGAAGAATCTCCTGCGCTTCGGGAATTAACTGCAAGGATTCGCGCTTTGCTGATGTTTTCTGAAAGGCGTTCCTTAGGATTATATAGTCTGGACTTTGTTTGTCCAGATTAGCTAGCACGTATACGTCATAGAAATCACGTAGCCGAGTATTCCCTTCTCCGCGGGAAAGAATCGCTTCCAGTTTTTCTGCAAGAACGGTCTCCAAGTTGTAGGCAAAAATCTTCAGAACCCGGTTCTCAAAGGTCAAAGGGAAGCCATACTCTACAGCAGCGGGAGTGATGACATCTCCTGTAGTCAGATCTATTTGCAGGGGAATACGCGTCGTTTGGATTTCGGACAAGACAGACGCCCGGAAGCCTTCGTAGTCGTCTTCTTCTCGGATTGTCCGTAGACTTTTAAGTGAAAAGCGAATCCCATCTTCCACGTCAGTCTGAAAAATCTCTTCCAGCATTTTGCGAACAGAGCCTTCTTCCAAGGGGAAATCCCGAATTGCCGCATCCATGTCTTTTGTTGCCCGTGAATCAATCCCGACCATAGAGGCAATTAAAAGGCCACCCTTCAAAATAACCTTATCCCTATAGCTGGATAAGGAAATTCGCTCCAACAGGCGTTCCAGCATATAGCATTGCATGACAATCTGAGCCGATAAGCCAGATTGTCGCGCTTTATTTTTCACGATGTCCTTGATGCTTGTGGCGTTTCTCATAGCAGAGCCTCCAGATAAGGTCGCAGCCTTTTCGCGACCCGGAATGTGGTTGCTGTTTTCGACAGGAGGTGGATATTTCTGTCCTTCCTTCGCACGTAATTCCGCAAGGCTTCGACCAAAACATAAGTGTCTGCTGCGTGTCTGGGGCGAAGCATGTCGCAAATCGTTCGTTCCATGGAATAGCAGGATACCTTATTCCCAAACGGGGTCGTAATCTTGGTAATCCCAACTTCATACAGAGCTGGAACGGTACGTGTGCAACGGAGGCCAAAATCTTTTGCATGTGTAGTATTGTACGTCGATGGAAAGGTCATATCCAACGCAATCGGTGTGCTGTCTGTAAGATCCCACAAGAAAAGAGCTGTCTCATGGGAGAAAATTCCTTTCTTGAAGCGGGCTTGCAAGGAGACGAACTCGTCCTCCCAGGCATCCCCCACCGCATATACTCCCCGGGAGACACGAACAGCTTTGCCCTTCGCTGTGAGGTATTGAATGCTCCCCGTACGAATTCCACGGGCAGCAGCTTCTTGTACCGTAAAGATCCCGTTCCCTCCTGGAACCAGCTCTGATAAAATTTCATCTGCCATCTTTACCACCTCCCACTCGTTTGCTTTCTCACTCATATTATATCAAATATTGTGTTTAAAAGCAAAGACATAGTTCCTTTGCTCATACGCAAGCTATATTCTGAAAGCCAGCAAGACAAAAATCACGTCCCCACTTCCATCTGACAGGAGCGCAGGACGGAGCATGCAAAAAGCCACCCGAATTTCGGGTGGCTTTTCTCATGCGCATTTATGCCTTTGCGCCTGTGGAGTACATCTTGATGGGCTCCGGGTTTTCCTGCATGGTCCAGATGCCGCAGGGGCAGACGCCGGCGCAGACGCCGCAGCCGATGCAGCGCTCCGGGTCGCTGACGTATTCCCAGGTGCCGTCTTCCTTCTCGATGCGGCTGATGGCCTTTTCCGGGCAGGACTCCAGGCACATCTTGCAGTCGCGGCAGGTGCCGCAGGAGACGCAGCGGGTGTGGTCGTCGATGGGGTCGCCGAGCTCCGAGTGGTGGCACTTGGCGAACCATTCCTTCGACAGGAGGCAGTCGGGGATGCGCTTCTTCTCGGGGAAGGGAGCGAACTCCTCGCCGCGCACGTAGCGGTCGATGTGATAGGCTGCCCGGCGGCCGCTGCCGATGGCGTCTGTCAGGCGGGCGGGCTTTATGGTGTCGCCGGCGGTGAAGACGCCCTTTGCGATGGACTGGTCCTTCTTCGGCACGAGCCAGCTCTTGCGGAAGAACTCGATGCCCTCCCCCTCCGGCAGGAAGTCGAGGACGGGCTCCTCGCCGATGGAGACGATGACCTGGTCGGCGGGGATAAAGGCGCCGCCCTTGCCGTAGACGCCCTCGGGCGTAATCTTCTCCGTGATGAAGGGCCAGACTATCTTGCCGCCCAGGGACTCGAAGTGCTCGATCTCCTCCCGGAAGGCTGCGGGCCGCTGCACGTCGACGGCGATGACGCTCTCGGCGCCCATCTCGTAGGCACCGCGGCAGGTGTCCATGCCGGAGTTGCCGGCGCCGATGACGACCACGTGCTTGCCGGTAGCCGGGTGCTCGCCGCGATTGATCTTCTTCAGGTACTCGAGGCCCATGGTGAGGTGCTCGACGCCCTCCCAGGAAAAGAACCGGGACTTGGTGCCGCCGGTGGCGACGAGGGTGGCGTCAGCGCCCTTACGGATCTCGTCGAACTTCTCCCGGTCCACCCGGCAGCTGGTGACGAACTTTACGCCCATAGACTCGATGCGCTTCAGCTCCGACTCGAGGAGCTCATGGGACAGGCGCCCCCGGGGGATGACCTGCTCCAGCTTGCCGCCGATGTGATCCGCGTCGTCGTAGACGGTGACGTCGTGTCCGCGCCGGGCGAGCTGCCAGGCGGCGGAGAGACCGGCGACGCCGCCGCCGATGATAGCGATGTGCTTGCCGGTGTGCTCTGTCGGCCCCTCCACCTTTGCGTAGGCGGAGAGGAAGCCCAGGCGGCCGATCTGGATGGGCTCGTCAATGGTGCGGCGGGTGCAGGCATCCATGCAGGGATTCGGGCAGACGGAGCCGCAGACGGAGCCCGGGAAGGGCGTGTAGTCCAGCTCCAGCTGCACGGCCTCCTCCACCTTTCCGGCGCGGATGAGGTCGTAGCGGCGCTGGGTCGGGATGCCGATGGGGCAGCCCCACTCGCAGGGAGCCGCGTACTTGGCATTTTCCCAGGAGGGGACCCGCAGGCGATAGAGCCCGTGGGAGATGGAGTTATGCACCTCGAAGTCGTCGTGGGCCACGTCGCTGAAGATGCCGCCCTTGACCCATTCGCCGAGGCGGAAGTCCTTCATGGGCATGCGAGCGGAGCCCGCAGCGGCCTTTTCTGCCTTCGTCAGGGGGCGGAGCTTCTGCCACTCCTCCCACTTCGTGAGGGCGGGCTCCACGTCCCTCCGGTCGATTTTCTCCAAAAATTCGCCCATGCCGCCCTGGAGGAAGGCGATATCCTCTTCATTCAGCGGCTCTGCCACGATGTCCTTCGGGTGGGTGCCGATGGGACCCCGCACGTAGACGACGCCGCCCACCATGCCGACGCAGGCGCGCTCGCCGAGGACGGAGGGGAGATCCTCCGAGTCCAGGCCGCAGACGATGGCCTTGCCGCCGCCCATGAACTCAAAGGAGAAGGAACCCGTGCTTTTGAGAATCCAGAGCTCCGGCTCCTCGTAGAGGGGGTCGTGCTTCATGAGGGAGCCCGTGCGGGTGCCGCCCCGGCCGCCGATGAAGATCTTGCCGCCGGAGGAACAGTGGCCCGCCGTGTCGCCGGCGTCGCCCTTGACGGTGATGATGCCGCCAGCGTTCAGCCAGCCCACGTCCGCCGAGGTGGACTCCTCCACGAGGATCTCCGTGCCGGGAAGCGCCATGGAGCCCACGCGCTGGCCCGCATTCCACACGTGGAAGAAGAGCTTCTTCCCCTCGGGGTGCCACAGGGGTCCGCCGATATCGTGCTGGCCGGAGGCCTTTATCTCGAAGTCCGTCTCGCCACTGCGGACGGCTTCCTCGATTGCCAGGAGCAGGTCCTGGGTGGACATGCGCTCATGTCCCTTTGTTGTTTCCATCTTGAACAATTTGACCTCACTCCTTTCTTAGCAGACGTACTGAATGCCGAGCTTCTCGGCGATGGCCTCGTCGGTGGAGACGAGGGCATCGCTGCGGCCGATAGGCAGAGACGAGTTGCCGATGGGCGCCATGAGCTTCTTGAGCTCCGCGTCGAAGGCCAGCACGTAGTCGACAATCTTCTGGGCGCCGCGATCGATGTCGAGGCGCTTGACGAGGCGCGGGTTCTGGGTGCAGATGCCCGTGGGGCAGTCGCCGGTGTTGCAGGCGTTGCAGCGGCCCTCTTCGTTGCCGATGCAGCCCAGAAGCTGGATGAGGACCTTGCCCACGAAGACGCCGTTGGCGCCGAGGCACATCATCTTGAAGGCGTCGGCGGCGGCGTTGCCCGTCATGCCGATGCCGCCGCCGCCCCAGAGGGGGATCTCGCCCTGGAGGCCCTGCTTCACAGCCGCCAGGTAGCAGTCGCGGATCTTCGAGACGACGGGGTGGCCCGTGTGGTCGAGGGAGACCTCGTTGGCCGCGCCGGTGCCGCCCTGGATGCCGTCGATGAAGAATCCGCCGCAGATCTTATAGGGGTCGCGGAGCAGGTTGTTGTAGACGGAGACGGAGGTGGCCGATGCCGCGCACTTGATGGCGACGGGCACCCGGAAGCCGAAGGCCGCGTTCATGGAGAGGTGCATCTTCTGGACGCTTTCCTCGATGGAGTAGAGGCCCTGGTGGTTCGGCGGGGAGGCCAGCGTCGCCTTCGGGACGCCGCGGATGGCCTGGACGTGCTCCGCCACCTTCGCCTCCATGAGGAGGCCGCCGTCGCCGGGCTTTGCCCCCTGGCCGATCTTGATGAGGATGCCCGCCGGGTCCGTCACCATCTTCGGCATGGCCTTGATGATGCGGTTCCAGCCGAAGTGGCCGGAGGCGATCTGGATGATGAAGTACTTCAGATAGTCGCTGGTGAGGAGGTTCGACGGCATGCCGCCCTCGCCGGAGGACATGCGCACCGGCAGGCCGCACTTCTCATTGAGGTAGCCGACGGCGAGCGCCACGGCCTCCCAGGCGCGGGTGGACAATGCGCCGATGGACATATCGGAGAAGATGAGCGGGTAAATCCAGTGGACCGGCGGGGTCTTCTTCTTCTGGACGAGCTTGCCCCCCTCGATGGAGAAGGGCAGATCCTTTGCCGAGAGCACGCGGCCAAAGGGCGCACGGATGTCGAAGGTATGGCGGGCGGCGTCCAGCGACGGGTCCGTCATCTGGGAGATGCGGCCCACCACGATGGAGTCCAGGGTCCGCTGGGCATTGAGGTTCGTGCGGCCGCCCCGCTTGATGGGGCCGCTATCCTTCGAGAGAAGGGTCTTACGGGTATCGGGATTGCGCACGGGCTTTATGGCGTCGTTCGGGCAGACGCGCTCGCACATGCCGCAGCCCCGGCAGAAATCCTTCAGGCTCGCCACCTGCTCGATGACAGGCCGGGCCTCGAACTTTTTGATGGGGGTGGGCTGGCCCTCCTCGCTGACCGTCATGGCACGGCGCTTTACCGCCACATGAATCGCGCGGAAGGAGCAGGTGGCCACGCAGCTGCCGCACATGGTGCAGCGCTCCGGCTTGTAGTCGATAATCCAGGGCAGGTCGTTTACGGCCACATCCTGGGTCTTCATTGCTTCCATCTCTGTACCTCCAAATCGGCGTTGATGACCACGACTTCGCGCTCGTTCGGGTAGATGTCCTGGGACTCGTCCCGATCCGGCATGATTTCATTGAGACCGCAGACCTCGGAGGAGATGGCGACCATCTCATCCGTGCGGCCCACAACGACGGGACGCAGCTTCTTCGAGTCGCAGCAGGTCATCATATCGCCGGAGGGCAGAACGCCGATGATGGTGTTCGGCCCGTTGATTTCAAGGTTCGCAAGACTCTGGCGGATGGCCGTCAGGACCTCCTTGTCCTCCCGCTGGTCGATTTCCTCAAAGGGCAGCGGCGTGATGACGTGCTTGTAGTAGGAAAGCGGCCACTTGAGCTCATGGTGGACATAGTGCAGCGTGTTCAGGAAGCACTGGGAGTCCGACTCAAAGCCGATGTAGCCCCGATGGAGGGACTTCTGGAATTCCTTGTTCTTCGTGTAGAAGGTGTTCTCCCCGTTGGCGCAGAGGGTGTAGCCCTGCAGGAAGAAGGGATGGGCCGCATAGCGCACGATGTCGTAGTTCGTGTTCTGGCGGCACTGGGCGACGATGGACTTTGCCACGAGGCAGCCGTTGTCGTCCCAGAGATGGAAGTAGGTGGCGATATCACGGGGATCGCCGATTTCCTTCAGCGTGAGGACATCCGGCCAGAAGGAGTAGACAAAGCCCGCGTTCTTTTCCTCAAGGAGCTTGCGGAGAGCCAGGCGGGTATCGAGGAGCAGGTTCTCCTTGACCTCCTTCGAGGCGTTCTGGATATCCTCCGGATAGTCGTAGTTACGGAAGATGTAGTAGGGCATGGCCTTGATATCGAGGCCGGGCTCTTTGTTCGGCACCGGGATCCACTCGGCGAGCTGGACGAAGTTGTGGGCGTCCATGTACTCCTCCACGAGCTGCGCGCCCTTCTGGGTGCAGGCCAGGGACAGCAGGGGTTTGTCCTTATAGTTCGAAAATATCCCATACAGATCCTGCATGACCATCGCAAAGCCCGAATTGTCATGCCCCTCCTGCTGGGGAAGCATGAGATGCAGGGCCTTCGACGGCTGAATGGGCACCTTGCTCTTTATGGAACCGATCCGGCACATGGCTCTCTCTCCTTTGAGTGATATACAAATGTTCATACGTCGTGTATATGACGTTACGTATTCCCTATTATAAAAAGATATGGTAGTCATGTCAATTCTTTATGATATGTATACATGAATACCGAAAAAACAGGCCGTGCCGGGAAATCATCTTTCCTGACGCGACCTGTTTTCCAGATAAATTTATTCTTCATAATGTCCCTTGCAGGACAGGATTACGAGATTCTTCGCTTCGTCTCCGATATAGACGAGGCGATTTGCATCATCAATGCGCCTGCTATACGCCTTGCGTCCCTTGAGTGCCTCCGGTTTGCCGATGCCGGATAAAAAGCCATTCCGCTGAATGTCCTGTATGAGCGCATTGATCTTGCGAAGCGTTTTCTTGTCCTGCTGCTGCCAAGCAAAGTATTCCGCCAAGACCTGCTCTGTGAACGTCACATTCATCGGGCCATGGCCTCAAGCTCTTCCATGGACAGCGTTACGGTGCGCCCTTCCTTCGCCTGGGCAATGGACTTGTCCAGCTTTGCGAGATAGGCGCTGTTCCTGCGATATTTTTCCAGCTCGTTGTATTCCTTCTCGCTCAGAATCACGAGGTTTTCATTGTGCGGACGGGAGACCAACACCTTTTCGCCTGACGTGACAAGGTGGCTTATCCGCTTGAAATCCTTTCGGACATCCGCCGTCTTGAGTGCAACCATACTGCCCCTCCTCTTTTGCTATTTATTCTGTACATATTTTAGTACAAAATCATTATTTTCGCAAGAAGTTCTCCCGCAAAAACCTCATAGCCCAAAAAAGCGAAATTGTAAACCACAGAATAACGGATGTCATGAATGAGAATGGCATGGTATAATAGTGGAAGAAATCTGGCATGAAAATCCATGTACTGCCTGGCAAGAAAAACGGATTCGCATGGATGGAAAAGGAGGCTTTCAAAATGGAATACAAAAATCTTGATGCAACGAGGCTATTGGTTCGCTTGGACCCGAATGATGAGATCGTCTCGTCGCTCTTCGAGGTGGCCCGGAAGGAGAAGCTCGAGCTGGCCATGGTGCAGGGCCTGGGCGCCGTAAAGCGCGTCGTCATGGGGGTATATAACGTAGCGACGCAGGAATACAAGGCCAATACGATGGAAGGCGCATTCGAGATGCTTTCCCTGACGGGCACCATGGACACGATGAAGGGGGCGCCCTACAGCCACTTCCATATCGCGATCGGCGATGCCCAGGGGCATGCATACGGTGGGCATCTAAACGAGGCCGTCATCAGCGCTACGGCAGAAATCGTGGTGACGAAGCTGCCGGGCAAGGTGGATCGCGTAAAGAGTGACGAGACCGGCCTGAATATCTGGAAGTTCTGATTGCAAACTACACGCACAAACATCCACCTTATGAATTTCATTTTTCGTAAATACGCAATTTCATGACATACACCGCTTGCGATGCGCCGTATTCTGCGCCTTGGAAAGGACATTTCTATGCACGCCTACAAGCTTCGCATCCTTCTGCCGGATGCACCAAACGCCTACCGCCTCATCACCGTCCCCACGAGTCTCTCCCTGCAGAACCTCGGGGACACCTGCCTGCTCCTCCTGGACATGTCCGAGGATACCTTTGCCTTCATCCATATCGGAGGGCAGCACGTCATCCCGATGGAGCAGAACGCCTACCTGTCGGAGGAGCCTATGGAGGAAGAGGATGAGGATGAGACCTCGCCCTCGGAAGATATCACCCTCGAGGACTACCTCCATGTATCCCCGACGCGCACCATCAACTTCTCCTATGACGACCCCATCTGGATTGAAAAACACCTGCGGCAGCTGAAAAAGAAAACGCGGCCGAAGGCCACGCGCAAGGTGCGGGATGCGGAAAGCCTGTGGGACGCCTCCCCCGCCTGGCAGGAGCTGATGGAGGAGGAGCCCTCTCCCGTCTCCATGTTCCCAGCACTCACCATCCAGATTGAGGAGGAGCTGGGCGACTATCCCTATCCCTACCCCACCCTGCATGAGGCCTATGGCGGGCCGGGCTACAGCATGACGACGAAAAAAGGCCGGGCCGAGTGGATAGAGGAACGCAACAAGGAGCTAGCAAGCGGCTTCTACTCCACGAAAGCCTTCAGCTATGTTCATGTGGTCGACGACAGGCAATTTCCCTTTTTCCCTAACGCGACGAAGGCAGAGCTTCAGGAGCTTGCCAAGGCCCGAGGCTTCCGCATCCCCGCCTCCCTGCGGAAGGATGCCTTCCGCGCCCGCCTGTATGATAGCCTGCTTGCCCCGGAAGTCGTCCGTCGAGTTCTCATTTTCGTCGATCCGGCCGCCCTTTTCCGCATAACCATGAGCCTTGGCATCGAGCCCACTCCCTTTCTCAAGAAGTGGGGCGATTTCCCTGCCGTCTCCACTCCCGGCGGCTTTGTCCTCCTCACGAATGCGGGCTATTTTTTCAAACCCATATTCTCCAGTGACTGCGAAATGGGCCATTACTTTGCCAGCCTGCTAAAGGAGCTGCTGACCCCCTCCTACCTTGCCGGGGTCTATCCGAAGCAGAGCTGGTTCTTCGCGGCCTTCCATTTCTGCCTCCTGTACTACGGTGCCTTCACAAGGGAGACACTCCAGCGCGTCCTGCGGATAAACGAGGCGCTGCAGCCGGAGGAGGAAGAGCTTTCGGAGCTGCTGGAGAAGATCACCTCCCCCTTTTACATCCATGAGCTAAGGACAATGGATGGGACGGACTTCTTCTGCCTGCCCGATCTTCCCGACGAGGTCCTTCAGATCTCTGCCGATCTCCCAGCCGATAAGCATTGGCTCCCCTCGGAGGAGGAGGTCTGGCATCCGGGCATCCTCTCCCAAGGCTTCTACCCTGCGCTGGAAAGGCTCCTGCTGCAGATTACCGGCCCCTCCGCCAAGAAAGCCATTCCGGACCTCATCGCCTTCATCAAGGACTCCCACTACAACATCCTGACCCTCCAACAAGCCATCAATGCACTCGCAGGCTTCCTGGGGAGCTTCCCGCCCCAGATCACCCAGGAATACGGCGAGGACTTCAAGCGCGTCACGCTGGAGAATCTCCGCCTCCCGGAATACGGCGGCTTCACAAAGAACGAGACCATAAAAAATGCCCCCGCTCCGAAGCTCTCCGTCCTGCGCGGGGGGAAGACAAGAAAAAGAAAACGCTAATGTCCATCTGCCCGTATATATGCCATCCTCCAGAGGAGCTTCCATGAATCACCCCTTCCTCGACCACAAGAAAGCTGCCACACTGGAAATCGCCCGGACACTGCCGCCGAGGGACGGGCCCATGGCGGGCATCTGAACGAGACGTCATCAGTGCTACGGCGAAAATCGTGGTGACGAAGCTGCCGGGCAGGGTGGATCGCGTAAAAAGCGACGAGATCGGCCTGAATATCTGGAAGTTCTGATATCAAATGAGCGTATGCGGTTTCCGCGAAAGGAAAACAGCCTCGACCTGTGAGATGCCCCTCCTGTATCGCACCGCAACGTTTCCTCCACAAAAAGGCACATTGGCGAAAGGATAAAAGCCAATGTGCCTTTCTTATTGCAAAAGGAGCCCGCCGGAAAATCATAGCATCTTATGGCGCAGGGCGTAGTCCACCAGCTCGGCTTTCGATTCGCAGCCGAGCTTTTGCATGAGGCGGGTCTTGTAGGTGGAGACGGTCTTGACGGAGAGGTAGAGCTTCTCCGCGATGCCCGTGAGGGAGTAGCCGTGGGCGAGGAGCTCCAGCACCTCCCGCTCCCGGGTGGAAAGCTCGTTTTCCTGCACGTCCATGAGGACGTCGATGAGGGCGTGGGCCTCCCGGGCGCCGAGATACCGCTCGCCTCTCGCCACGGTCCGGAGGGCCGTGAAGAGGTCCGTGTCGATGGCGTCCTTGCAGAGATAGCCACTCGCCCCGCTCGTCATGCATTTCTGGATATAGGCGGTATCCGCGTGCATGGTGAGGACCACCACCTTGACGCCTGGGTGCTCCGCCCGGATGCGGGTGAGGCAGTCGAGGCCGTTCATATTCGGCATGGAAAGATCCAGCAGCACGATGTCGACTGGGGTCGCCGAAAGCGCCGCCAGCACCTCCACCCCGTCGCTGGCCTCGGCGACGACGGCAAAGTCCGGCTGGGAGGCCAGAAGGAGCTTCAGCCCCGTCCGGAGCACCCGGTGGTCGTCCGCCAAGAGAATGCGTTTTTTCTGTTCTTCCATTTATTCCTCCTGCTGTCGCGGCAGCGTGACGAGAATCTCCGTCCCGCCGGCCGCGCTTTTTCGCATGGCAAAGGTCCCGGAAAGGAGCTCTGCCCGCTCCTGCATGCTCACGAGGCCGATGTGGCCCTCCCGGCGGGCCCGGCGCACCCCTGCCTCCGTAAAGCCCACGCCGTCGTCCGCGACCCGCACCTCGATGTCCTCGGGGCGCCCCAGGATAGACACGTCGATATGGCGCGCCTTCCCGTGGCGGATGGCATTGGCAAGGGCCTCCTGCACCGTCCGATAGCAAACGAGCTCCGTCATACGGGAAAAGACCGCGAGCTCCCCCTCCGTGGCAAGCGTGATGGCAGGGCCCATCTCGCCCCGCCGCAGCGTCTCGATATGCTTCTCCAGCGCCGCCGAGAGGCCCAGCTCGTCCAGCATGGGCGGATGGAGGCTCACGGCGAGGCTCCGGAGCTGGGCCAGCGACGTGGCCACGAGGCTCCGGATCTCTCCGAGGAGCTCCCTGTCGCCCTCCTCCTTCAGCCGGGCAGAGAGAAGGCCGATGTAGGTCAGGATGGACACCATGGACTGGCTCGTCTCATCGTGAAGCTCCCGGGAGATGCGCTGCCGCTCGTCCTCCCGGGCGGAAAAGAGCCGTCGCAGGAGATGGAGACGCACCCGCTCCTTTTTCGCCAGCTCCACCAGGAGCCGACGATAGCGCACCGCGAGAAGGCTCGCCAGTGCCGTGACGACGAGGAGGGCCAGGAGAAAGGCCATAGCCCGGTACCGGAGCGTCGTCCGGGCCCGCTCCTCCGAGATGCCGATGCGAAGGTAGCCGGTCATGCCCTCGTCGATGGGGTAGAGCACTTCCCGAAGGGGCCCCTTCGAGCTATCGTAAAGGAGCGTCCCCGTCTCCCGAGCGTCCCGCACCAGGGGCAGCCCCGCCGGGAAGCCATTTGGGAAGGTGCTGGCGAGCGGCCGCCCGTCCGGGTAGGTCACGATGATGTAGAGGATGTCGGGATTCTTCTCCTGGGTCCTCCCCAGCTGGTCGGCGATGCGATAGCGATCCTCCAGGAGGATATCGTCCGCCATGAGAGTGCCAAGCGTCCCCGCCACCTCCTGGGCCGTCCGGTCCATGCCGTCGGCGAGGGCCTGCCGCTGGAAGTAGAGGAACACCGTGCCGAGGAGCGCCCCCGCCAGCAGCACGATGGCTGCAAAGAGCGCCTGAAAGCCGTAGATCGCCCGCTCCCGCTTCAGCTTCATGAGGCACGCCCTCCTTCCCGTGGCTTTTGACGATTCGCCTCGATGAGGGGTGCGTAGAGCGCGTCATCGGGCGGCACGAAGCGATCGATGACCACGTCCTTCAGCACCTGCTGCATCTCCGGATCCTCGGCCATATGGTAGAAGATTTCCCGCAGCCGGGCCTTTTCCTCCGCCGGCAGGGCGCTTCGCACGACGACGGGCCCCGTGGGCGCCTCCGCGATGTCCGCCAGCACCCGCACCCTTGCAATGAGCTGGGGATTCTTTACCGCCAGAAAGTCGTAGATCTGGCTGTCCACGCTGGCTGCGTCGGCGATGTGGTTCGCCACCGCCCAGATGGACCGGTCGTGGTGGTGGGTGTAGAACACCCGCGAAAAATACGTCTCCGGCGTCTCGCCCAGGGCCGCCAGCTTCTCCGTCACGGCGATTTTGCCAGAAAAGCTCCGGGGGTCCACAAAGGCAAAGGAGCGGCCCCGGAGCTCCTCAAAGGACGCGATATCGCTATCCGCCGCCACGAGGATCTCCGTCCGGTAAAAGAGGGTGTCCCCCGTCTCCACCAGCACGAGGAGCTCGATGGGCTCCTCCCCGAGATCTGCCCGGTAGGAGGTGTAGGCTCCCGTGGAGAGGAACGCCACGTCGGCGCCTCCCTCCGCCACGAGATGGTCCACCTCCTCTGCCCCGCGCCGCTGGAGGATGATCGTCGGCCGCCCAAGCTGGGTCCCGATGTAGTCCGCCATCTTCTGGTAGGAGGCCCGGGTCGTCTGGGGGCTCATGACGGGAGAAAAGGCAATGCGAAGGGGCTCGCCCCCCACCGCCTCCGACTCCGGCACGGCAGTATCAAAGTCAATATACCCCGCGCTCATGCCACAGCCAGCACAGAGAAATGCCAGAAAAAGAAGCACGCCTTTCAAAAGCCCCATCAAATCCCCCTCCTCAGCCCAGCTGGCAGATACGCGCCCGCATTCCTTCCCTGCCTGGGCCCTGCACTTTTCCGATACACACAAAACACGTTCCTATGAGTATACCACACTATCCCTACAGCACAACCATCCCCATGTCATGAAATTGCGCAAATACGTAATGTTACGACATACGTTTTCCTCGGCAAGCGAAAAAGCACATCGGCCCGCAAATGTGAGCCAATGTGCTGTGGAAAGGCAACGATTCTGTTTTACTGCTCGTCCTGGGGCTTTGCGTTCCACACGAGGAGCGCGAGGAGTGTCGAGGCGAGTGCGGCGCCGACCCAGAACTCAGTGGCGTAGCCGAAGTCGTATACCTTTGCCCCGTCCACCACGGTGATGGTCATGAGCCTCCCTGTGACGAACTCCTGGATGGCCGCGCCTGCGTAGGACAGGAGGCCGATCATGCCCATGGCGGCACCGGTGACACGCTTCGGCACGATGTCGACGGCCATGAGGCCGCCCATGTAGCAGACGAGAGCTCCCATGGTGAAGCCGTAGAAGGTCATGCAGAGGAGATCCGTGTAGAAGGACTGGGGTGCCCAGACGAAGCCGGCGATGGAGGCCGTGTAGAGCAGGCCGTAGATGAGGGCCGGCATGTTGCGCTTCGAGCCAAAGAACTTGTCGGAGATCCAGCCGCAGAGCAGGGCGCCGAAGATGCCTGCCACCTGCATGTAGGCCATGACGCCGGCCGCCCCCATCATGTCGTAGCTCTTCTCACTGGTGAGGTAGACAACGCCCCAGCTCTCCACCGCGTAGCGGGCGATATAGACGCAAAGGGACGAGAGGCCGAGGATCCAGACTGCCGGATTCTTGACGACGGCGTTCCACTGCATGGAGCCCACCGACTGCTTTTTCTGGGCCTCGATTTCCTCCTCGGTCTTCTCGCCGTAGTAGACGGCGCCGTTCGGCAGGCCCTTTGTCTCTGGGCGGTCGCTCATGGTGCCGTAGAGGACGATGGAGCCCAGCATGCCGATGACGCCCGCCGCGATAAAGCCCATGTTCCAGCTATAGGTGGTGACGATGGCAGCGATAGCGAAGTAGGCGAAGGAGGAGCCCAGGTTGTGGCTCGTGAACCACACGCCGTAGAGGGTGCCGCGCATCTTGTTGCTGAACCACTGATTCAGCGACACGATGGAGGGCCCTGCGCCGTAGGACTGGAACCAGCCATTGAGGCCCCAGAGCACAGCCAGCGGCACGAAGGAGTTCACAAGGCCCATGCCCGCCATGGTGACGGAGGAAATGAACAGGCCGAAGGTGAAGAACCGCTTGTTGTTCATGCGGTCCGCCAGGAAGCTGTTCGTGAACTTGCCAAGACCGTAGGTGATGAAGAACACGGAGCCGATGATGCCCACCTGGGTGGGGTCCACGACGCCGGAGGCCAGGAGCGGCTTCTTGATGACGGAGTAGCTCTGGCGGATGATGTAGTAGAAGGCATAGCCCACGGTGATGGACGCAAACACCTGCCACCGGGTGCGGTTAAAGAGTCGCTTTACCTCCGCCTGGTCCTGGATGCGCGGTGCATCCGGCCCCGTGCGGAAGAAATTATACAGCATGTTCAGCATATTCTTTTCCTCCTCTGGAATGCTCTGTAAAATCCTATTGATTTCACGAGTTCAGTATTATTTGCTTACTATTATGACATAAGCAAGCTATACCGATAAAGAAGAAAAGTTCTGATTCTTTGTAGGAAAAACTCCTACGATCATGCCCCTTGATTCCTCCATCCGGAAAATGCATGGAAAATATGCGCCCCATCTGCAAAGATCTCACGGCCGAGGCCCTGCCACCTTCCCATTGAGAAGGCGCTCCGCCTCCCGCCAGGTGGGGCAGTATTTTTCTACGAGGGCGTAAAACCTTGCGTTATGGTCCTTTTCCACCAGATGAGTGAGCTCGTGGATGAGGACGTACTCCAGGCACTCCCGGGGCTTTTGCGCAAGCTTCGTGCTGAGCCAGACCCGCCTTGCCTTCACGTTGCAGGTGCCCCAGCGGGTCTTCATGTTCTTCAGCCGATACTCCGTCGGGTGGAGCCCCGTCCGCGCCTCGCACGCCCGCGCCACGGCAGGATAGGCCCGCTGGAGCTCCTGGCGGCAGAGCTCCGCATAGACTCGCTCCAATAGCTCGGAGCCCGCCCCCCTCGGCACGTACATGCGAAGGGCATCCCCAACCCGGACGGCGCGGATCTCCCCCGCCGTCTCGAAGACCTCCAGCCGGTAGGGCTTCCCCCAAATATAGCAGGGGACGCCCGGCCCAAAGGCGGGCGCCTCCTGCCGTGTCCTCGCCTTTTGCCGGAGATTCTCGATGGCGCCGAGCCGCTCCAGAAGGAAGGCCTGAAGCTCCCCCTCCGAGACCCCCACCGGCGCCGTCACCCGCACCCTGCCCTCCGGCGGGCAGGCCCGCACGTGGATGTTCTTCATATTCGTCTTCCAAAGAATCTCCAGCTCCACGCCGCCCAGCGTCCACACCGCCTGCCGATCGATCCGATTTCCTGCCCGCATATAGCTCCCCTTCCAGCCGCCGAAAGGCGCCCTGCGCCCCACACGCCCAGCGCCACGCCTATCACATTTTCCTATGAGTATATCATACCCGTCCCTTTTCGAGAATATATAATACAAGGAAAGGGCAATCGTCCATTTTCGGCGTATATTCCTATATACTTGCTTGTAAACCCTTGACATTTATTGCCATCGTAGTATCATAGGGGACAATCCACTTTATAGAAAGGACATACCTATGAACCTTCTTGAAAAGCTCAGTCGCTTTATCTCAAACTACATGGCGGTCTTCGTCATTCTCGTGGCGGCCATCGCCCTCTTCGCCCCCTGGACCTTTACCTGGGCGGCGCCGCAGATTGCCATTCTCCTGGGCATCGTCATGTTCGGCATGGGCACGACGCTCCGGCTCGGGGATTTCCGCCTGGTGCTGAAGCGGCCCGGTGACGTGCTGGTGGGTGCCGTCGCCCAGTTCACCATCATGCCAGGCCTCGCCTACCTCCTGGCCAAGGGCTTTAACCTGCCCCCGGAGCTGGCGGCGGGCGTCATCCTCGTGGGCACCTGCCCCGGCGGCACCTCCTCGAATGTCATGACCTATCTCGCCCGGGGCGATGTGGCCCTCTCCGTCTCCATGACCATGACGACGACCATCCTGGCGCCAGTCGTGACGCCGCTTCTCACCTGGTGGCTGGCGGGCGCCTGGGTTGATATCTCCCTCGGTGCCATGATGCTCTCCATCGTGAAGGTGGTCATCATCCCCATCGTCGGCGGCATCCTCGTGAACTCCCTCTTTGGAGAGACGGTCCAGAAGTACAATAAGCTCCTGCCCCTCATCTCCGTCATCGCCATCGTCCTCATCGTCGGCGGCGTTGTCTCCGTCAGCTCCGCCCGCATCCTGGAGACAGGCGCCCTCATCATGGTGGTCGTCATGCTCCACAACCTCCTGGGCTACGGGCTGGGCTTCGCCATCGCCAAGGCCCTCCACATGGATCTCGCCAAGGCAAAGGCCATCTCCATCGAGGTGGGCATGCAGAACTCCGGCCTCGCCACGTCGCTGGCCATGCTCCACTTCGGCGCAGCCGCCGCCATCCCCGGCGCCATCTTCAGCGTCTGGCACAACATCTCCGGGTCTCTCGCCGCCAACTACCTGGCCCGCCGCATGACCCACGAAAAGGACGCCGAGCCCGTCACACAAAACTGAAGCACTCCATAAAATAGTAGAAGCCGAGATTGTTTCCTTGGAAATGTTCCACGTGAAACAATCTCGGCTTTTTCTATATCGTGCCGTATCCTATTTCCCCATCAGTCCAGAATCTCCCCCTCCTTGTAGCATAGGGCAATGTACTCCCGGGACTGGTAGTAGAAGTCCGTATTGTAGTTCGAGATAGCGTCACTGATCCAGGAGCTATAGACCTCCAGAAGGCGGTCGATGAGGTCGCTCCCGTCCTCCTTTGCGACATCCTCTATGAGCCGCTCGTATACCTCGCCGATAGTCCAGTAGTCCGGCACGAGATAGCGGGCCTTTGGCACATTGTCGAAGTCACCGGTGGGGATATCGCAGTACTCGATGAATTCATCTGCCACCTTTGCGATGATGTCGGAGTGCAACACATCCGCATGGCGATAGATGCGGGAGACCACCTTCCGCCCCATGGCACGCACCACGTCCCCACGACGGAGCTTTTGCTTGCGCCCGATGAACTCGATCAGGCTGCACGTGTAGAAAAGATCGCTGTCATTCTTCATCCCGCACCTCATAGCCCTGCCAAGAAAATATTTCTGCCGCGTATTTCAAGGCTTGCTTTACATGAGCTTCTGATATCTCTATGTGTTGCGGATACCGCACTTTTATCCCATAGGGCGTGAGAGCATCGCACATATCCAAATACACATCGGGAATTTCGATGAAGTCGCTCAGCCGCTCTGCCAGATATCCAAGGTCATGAGTCTTCTGTATGGAATCCCCGTAGGACAGCAAAAGCCCTTTCAGGAGTTTTTCGACAGACTGCTGGCAATGATAGCAGATAATCTCATTTGGACGAGGAATCATGTGCAAATACAAATGCTTTGCTGCCCGGTAATCCATCTGTGCAAAGGAAATCCATTCCTTCACGATTTGCTCGTTATGCGCCATATAGCAGAATCCCTTCGCGATCTACACTGTTTTCAATCGTTGCCTGCTCCCTACGCGCTGCGAAGGTGCTTTCCTTCCCCACGAGAATATCCACAGGACGGTGGCGGAGGCCACGGAGCGATTTGTATGCTTTCTGCTCCAGGGCAATCAAGTCCTCCGATTCGTCGGGGACAATCACGTAAAAGTCATAATCGCTTTCGGCGGTGTCCTCTCCTCTGGCGTGCGAGCCAAACAGATAGACTTTTCTTGCCGCCAGGTCACTTCCTAGGCGCGATGCCATTTCCTTGACTTCCGCATTCATTCAAATCGCCTCCTTTGTTTCATTATACTGCATAAAATATCGATTCTTCAATATCCAGGCACAAGAAAAGCCCCCATGCGGGGGCTGAGTTTATTGGTTGAGATAGCCGATGGGGTTCACAGGAGAGCCGTTTATGCGGACCTCGTAGTGGACGTGGGGGCCGGTGGAGAAGCCGGTGCTGCCCATGTAGGCGATGAGCTGGCCCCGCTTTACCTGCTGGCCGCTCGTGACCACCACCTGCATGGCGTGGCCGTAGCGGGTCATGACGCCATTTCCGTGGTCGATGTCCACCATGTTGCCGTAGCCGCCGCTGTTCCAGCCGGCGTAGGTGACGGTGCCGTCCGCCGTGGCGACGATGGGAGTGCCCATGTCGTTGGCGATATCCATGCCGGGATGGAAGTCGGAGCCGCCCCACCGGAGGCCGAAGGGCGAGGACACGCTGCCATGGGCGGGCCAGATGGCCGGCGTGGTATTTGCGATGCCGTTTACCGTGAGGCCGCCAATCTGGCCCAAGGCCCCCAGCTCCTTCTGCTGGGCGTCCAGCTCCTCCTTCAGCTGCAGGAGGGAGGCCTTTCGGGCGGCGATGCTCTTCTCGAGAGCATCCAGGGTCTGGCCGATGTTCTCGATATCCGGCCGGACTGTGGGGCCGCCCTGGCCCTGCTGGTCAGAGACCTCCGCCGGGGCCGCTTCGCCGTTTGCCCCGGCATCTGCTGCGGGGGAGGCACCGGAGATATGGCGGAGCTCCGTCTCCATGCGAGTGAGCTGATCCAGCTCGTCCTGGAGGGCGCTGGCCTTTTTCGACAGCTGGAGGAGCTGCTCCTGCTGGATGCGGTTGACCTCCTTGAGCTCGGCCACATCCGCCCGCTCACTGCGGTTCTGGAAGGTGCTGTACACCGCGTAGCTGGAGGCCCCCACCAGGAGGAGTGCCCCCACGAGGACCGAGCCGATGGCCCCCAAGAGGAGCTGCTTCGGCAGGCGGACGACCTTCACATCCCCCCCATCGGAGGGGATGAGCTTTATGGTATATTCTTTTTGCTGCTTTGTATTCCCGTCACCCATCGGTGGGAATTCCCTCTTTTCTGTAAATGTTTTGCCCCATTCCAAGGGCGGCAGAAGGCTGGCTTTGTGCACGACATCAAGACCACCCATCAAACGGGTGATTTATTGTATCGTATGCTCTGCATACGATACTGGGTCATGCCTCAAAAAAACCGTATGGTATTATACCATACGGTTTCTGTAATTCCTGTGAATCTCACTGAGTCTTAACGGGAGCCGCCATGGCCTCCTTCAGGGCCTGCTCCTCCTCCGTGGAGAGGGCATACTCCGACTTTCCATCCACGATGGGCTTCCCATAGCTCCTGGAGTCCTCCCGAGCGAAGATGCTGGAGAGTACCACGCCGTCATTGTGGCTGTTCAGCAGTGCCACGGCATAGCTCAGGTCGCTCCCCATGTCCTCGAAGGCCCGGAACCGGACGATCCCCACCCGGGTCACCGCCATGTTCAGGAGGTCGCTGATGCGCTTATACTCCTCATCGAGCCGCTGATGCTCCTCGATGACGCTCTTTACCTCGCTCACGTGGCCGATGAGCATGCGCTCCAGGTTCTCCCCCTCGGCCCCCGTCATCATCTTGCGGTACCGCTTCTTCATGTGGCTGACATCGAGGCTCAGACGGATGATGAGGATGAATGCAATGAGGAAGAGTACGGCGAAAAACACCGTGATGAAAAGTGCGTTGTTCACAAGAACCTGGGTAATGGCTTGAATATTCATTGATTATTGAAAGCTCCTTCCAATCCGGCAAATTGTTTCACGTGAAACAATCGCCTCAGACGGTGAAATTCCCCGTGGTGGAGACCCGGCGCAGGGCCTCGATGGTGGCCGCCTTCGTGCGCTGGGTCTCGCCCTTGACGATGGACAGGATTCTTTCCAAATCCTCCTCGGAGTAAAACTCGATTTCCAACTTGCTTTTCTTCTTGCCGGGGCGGATAGCCACCTGGGTGCCGAAAATCTCTTTGAGGCTCTCCACCGCATCCTTCAGGTAGATATTCTCCGAGAGCCCCTGCTTTTCCTGCTTGTCTTTTTCTGCCGTACCGGTCTGGAGCCGCTTCACCAGGGCCTCTGCCTGCCGGGCGGAGAGCTCCTGCTCCTGGATGATGTCCGCCGCCCTCTCCTGCAGAGCCGCATCCTCGAGGGCCAGCAGCGGCTTTGCCTGCCCCATGGAGAGGCTGCCATTCGCGAGGTATTCCTGCACTCTTGGGGCGAGCTTTAAGAGCCGCAGGAAGTTTGCGATGTGGGAGCGGCTCCGGCCCACCCGGGAGGAAATGACCTCCTGGGTCAACCGGAACTCCTTCATGAGGCGGGCGTAGGCCTTCGCCTCCTCCAGGGCATTGAGATCCTCCCGCTGGATATTCTCGATGAGTGCGATTTCGCTGATTTCCTTGTCATTATACTCCCGGACGAGGACAGGTACGGCGGAGAGCCCCGCCTGCTTCGCCGCCCGGAGGCGCCGCTCGCCGGCCACCAGCTCATAGCCTCCTGTGGGGAGCTTTCGCACGATGAGGGGCTGGAGCACCCCGTAGGCCTTGATGGAGTCCGTGAGCTCCTCGAGGGCCGCCTCGTCGAAGTCCACGCGGGGCTGGTAGCGGTTCGCCCGGATATCCGCGATTCTCGCTTCCTGCACCCCGTCCTTGGGTGCCGCGATGCTTTCCTGCCGGAGCCCCAGGGCTCCGAGCCCCTTGCCGAGGCCGTGCTTCTTACTTGCCACGGGCGATGACCTCCTTTGCGAGGGCCTGATAGACCTCAGCACCCTTTGATTTCCGGTCATAGTAGAGGATAGGCTGCCCATAGGAGGGCGCCTCGGAGAGCCGCACGGTGCGGGGGATCATCGTCTTGTAGACAAGCCCCTCGAAGGCCTTCTGGACCTCCTCCACCACCTGCACGGCGAGGCGCGTGCGGGAGTCGTACATGGTCATGAGGACGCCCTCCACGGCGAGGTCGCTATTGAGGTTGCTACGCACCAGCTCGATGGTCTTCATGAGCTGGGACACACCCTCCAGGGCGTAGAACTCACACTGGATAGGCATGAGCACCGAGTCCGCCGCCGCGAAGGCATTGAGGGTCAGGAGCCCCAGGGAGGGCGGGCAGTCGATGAGGATGTAGTCGTACCGGTCCCGCAGGGGCTCCAGGGCCTTTTTCAGCCGGGTCTCCCGGGAGATGGCTGCCACCAGCTCCACCTCGGCGCCGGCCAGATTGATGTTGGCCGGCAGCACGTCCGTCTTGTACTCCGTGTGCTGGATGGCCTCCTCCGCCGGCAGCGAATCGATGAGTACCTCATAGACCGTCGCACTCAGGGCGGATTTATCGATGCCAAAGCCGCTGGACGCGTTGCCCTGGGGGTCGAGATCGACGAGAAGCACCTTCTTTTTCTTCGCCGCAAGACAGGCCGCCAGATTCACCGCCGTCGTCGTCTTGCCGACCCCGCCCTTCTGGTTTGCCACCGCTATGATTCGCGCCATAGTCTTCTCCTTTTGCTAGTGTTCGCCGCCTCGCCCGCTATCGCTTTTCCCTATGGCAAACGCCCAGAGAAAAGTATGCGCCCCCGCCTTGTGATATGGGCGGGAAACAAGTATAATACATTACATATCAGATAGGAAGGCGACCTCCGTAAATTGATTGCCTCTCTATCATAATATGAAATGCAAAAAAAATCCATTGTTTCACGTGAAACAATTTGAAAAATGTCCCCCCTACGCTTTCTCCTCAAAGACGGGACGTGCACCCTGCACTCACCCCGTCTTCGCAAGCGACCGTGCGCTTATCTGCTTAAATACCGGCCTCCATCTTAAACGCGCTTCGCTTGAACGAAAGATTCCGGCCGGGGCAGAACGCGCACTTTCCTCGCTTGCTTCGCTTAAAGGGTTCGCGCAGGGTACACGTCCCTACTACCTACCGCCCTTCTAGCAAACGACATGTCCATGGATATATATGAATGAAAAGATGTGAGAATCATGCCAATCTACAATGCGCCGCTCCTTGAGATCGACCCGAAGGAGACGCGACGGTATGCGGGGCTTATGAAGGCGGACACCTTCGACGAGAGCCTCATCGAGAGTGCCTGCCAGGACGGGCGGCTCCTGGCGAATCCCAAGGGCGTCTGGGAGCTCTACGACTACGACTGCGAGACCCAGACCGTAAAGGCCGACCCGCCCTTCACCATCATCGGCGAGAAAATCGGCAAGCACCTGGCCGGCTGCGACAAGGTCATCCTCCTCTCTGCCACCGTCGGCGACGACATCGAGGAGGAAGTCACCGCCCGCTTCGCCCGCGGCGAGTACGCCTCCAGCGTCCTCCTCGACGCTGCGGCCACCACCGCCGTGGAGCAGATCGCCGACGGCATGGAAAAGGCCATAAAGCCGAAGATGGCCGCCCAGGGCTACTCCATGCGCTGGCGCTTCTCCCCCGGCTACGGGGACTGGCCCCTGGACCAGCAGCCCGAGCTCGTGAGGACAGCCAACGCCGCCGCCATCGGCGTCGGCCTCTCCGAGTCCAAGATGCTCGTCCCCCGCAAAAGCATCACCGCCATCATTGGCCTCTATAAGGAAGGCAGCGGCACCAGCCCCCTAAAAAAAGGCTGCGCCAGCTGCACCCAGAAGGACTGCGCCTCCCGGAAGAAATAAAGGGAGCGAATCTAATGCAGTGAAAACGCCCCCGTCCACCAGCCACATAACATCTTTCTCGCAGACTCCCCCTGGCCCTATCGGCCCATCCCCCTCGGGAGGGGGACGAGGCTAGACTCATCTGGTCGCAATGGGACAAGGGTGTCTGCTGACTGGATAGGCCGCCCTCCGAACACAACTCGCAGGTAAGACATATTAGTCTGCTGACTCT
Source organism: uncultured Mitsuokella sp. (assembly GCA_945877355.1). Lineage (GTDB taxonomy): Bacteria > Bacillota > Negativicutes > Selenomonadales > Selenomonadaceae > AWVT01. The sequence continues at coordinate 23,115 of CAMCRT010000029.1, forward strand.
GGCAGACCATTGCGAGCGTGGGAATATTGCTTGCCTCCCTCTCGAGGGAGGTGGCACGCCGTAGGCGTGACGGAGGGAGTCTTGCTGCTGGATTGCAGCAAGTGCAACATACCCAGCGAAAGAAAGCTGGAAAATAGCCCCCAACGACCGCAACGTAATAATGAAACTGAATGAAAGAGGAACTTCCATGATCCATATTTTTGACGGTGCCATGGGCACCATGCTTCAAGATGCCGGCCTTGCCCCCGGCGCCTGCCCTGAGCTCATGAACCTCGACCACCCCGACGTGGTCGAGACCATCCACAAGAAATACATCGACGCCGGCTCCACCATCATCGAGACGAACACCTTCGGCGCCTCCAGCCTGAAGCTCGAACACTACGGCCTTGCGGACCGCGTGGAGGAGCTCAACCTCGCCGCCGTCGCCATCGCGAAGCGCGCCGCCGGCACCCGCGCCAAGGTCGCCGGCTCCATGGGCCCCACCGGCCGCTTCATCGAGCCCCTGGGCGACCTCTCCTTTGACGAGGCCTATGATACCTTCCACGAGCAGGCAAAGGCCCTTGCCAAGGGCGGCGTCGACTTTCTTCTCATCGAGACCTGCATCGACCTCCAGGAGATGCGCGCCGCGCTGCTTGCTGCCAAGGACGCGGCCCCGGAGATTCCGGTCATCTGCCAGCTCACCTACGCCGACGACGGCCGCACCGTCACCGGCACCGATCCCCAGACGGCCGCCATCGTCCTCACCGCTATGGGCGCCTCCCTCATCGGCGTCAACTGCTCCCTCGGTCCCGAGGAGCTCGTCCCCATCGTGAAGATCCTCGCGGAGAACACGGATCTCCCCATCAGCGCCCAGCCCAATGCCGGCATGCCCCGCCTCGAGAATGGCGAGACCATCTTCCCCATGGACCCGGAGGAATTTGGCAGCTGGGCTCCGAAGCTCCTCGCGGCCGGCGCCACCTACCTCGGCGGCTGCTGCGGCACCACCCCCGCCCACATCGAGGCCCTTGCCAAGGCCCTCGAGGGCAAAGAGCCGCCCCTTCGCAAGCCCCTTGAGAAGAAGCTCTGGCTCACCAGCCGCAGCAAATCCGTCTGCATTGACAAGGATCTTCCAACCCGCCTCATCGGCGAGCGCATCAACCCCACGGGCCGCAAGAAGCTCGCCGCCGAGATCACCGAGGGCTCCCTCCTCTCCGTCAAGAAGGAGGCCCTGGGCCAGGTCAAGGCCGGTGCCGCTGTCCTCGACGTGAACATGGGCGTCCCCGGCCTCGATCCCGTGCCCGCCATGCGCCGGGCCATCACGGAAATCGCCCAGCTCACCGACGCGCCCCTTTCCATCGACACCAGTGACGCGGAGACCCTGGAGGCCGGCCTCCGCGCCTACCCGGGCCGCGCCCTCATCAACTCCGTCAGCGCCGAGGACGAGCGCATCGAGAAATTCCTGCCCCTCGCCAAGCGCTACGGTGCCGCCATCCTCTGCCTCCCCATCACTGAGGACGGCATCCCGAAGACCATCGACGACCGGGTGAACGCCATCAAGACCATCGTGAAGGCAGCAAAGGAAAACGGCCTGAAAGACGGCGACTTCCTCCTGGATGCCCTCGTCATGACCGTCTCCGCCGACAAGGACGCAGCCCGCAAGGTCCTCGACACCCTCGCCGCCTACCGCAGCACCTTCGGCTATCCCTCCACCATGGGCCTCTCCAATATCTCCTTTGGCCTGCCGAACCGGCCCCTCATCAACAGCACCTTCTTCGCCATGTGCCTCGCCGCCGGCCTCGACGCCCCCATCATGAACCCCTACGACGAGGCCATGATGCGCGCCCTCAAGGCCAGTGCCGCCCTCCTGGGAGACGACCCCCGGGGCTTTGCCTTCAGCAAGGACGAGGCGAACCTCGCCGTACCGAAGAAGGCCGCCGAGCAGAAAAAGACCGACCTCCCCATCCTCGAGGCCATCAAGCAGGCCGTCATCGAGGGGGAGAAGGACACCATCGTGCCCCTCGTGGTTCAGTCCATCAACGAAGGCTACCCCTCCGACGACATCACGAATAAGGGTCTCACAGACGCCATGACCATCATCGGCGAGCACTTCGGCTCCGGCCGCATGTTCCTCCCCCAGGTCCTCCTCTCCGCCGAGACCATGCGGGCCGCCTTTGACAAGATCAAGGAGCTCATCCCCGCCGCAGCCACCGCCGACAAGGGCACCGTCGTCCTCGCCACCGTCAAGGGCGATGTCCACGACCTGGGCAAAAACATCGTGGGAGCCCTCATGGCAAACTCCGGCTTCCGCGTCGTGGACCTGGGCAAAGACGTGGCCCCCGAGGACGTGGTGGAGGCCGTCATCCGGGAAAAAGCCGACATCTGTGGCCTGGCCGCCCTCATGACGACAACCATGCCCCAGATCGACAAGACCATCGAAGCCCTCCGGGCCAAAGGCCTCGATACAAAGGTCATGATCGGCGGCGCCGCCGTCACCCGTGACTACGCCAAAACCTGCGGCGCCGACCACTACGCCGGCAACGCCGTCGAAGCCGTCAAGCTCGCCAAAGAAATCTGCGGCGTCGCCTGAAATGTTTCACGTGAAACAACTCAAGGGAGCTGTGAAATCTGCACGAGGGCAAGTCCCTGAATGCCTTTATCGCTGACACGCTAAAGGAAAAGCTCCATACCATCGCCCCCGCCGTATAAAAGCGAATAGCCCGTATACCAGGGAAAACAAAAAGACGCGAAGAATTTCTGATATGCTCCCCTTATGAGAGACAGTAAAAAAACAAAACTGTCTTCGTAGGGGGAGTATTCTTATGTCCAATAAAGAAGCAGCAGCGATTCAGGACAAGGTGAAGACTATCAAAGCATACCTTTCACAGGAACTAAGTCAGCGTGATGCAGCAAGAAGGCTGTCTGTAGCAGAGTCAACCATCGGTATATGGGCCTCCAAATACAAAGCGGACGGGCTCGAGGCATTTCTGCGCCCAAAACGTAATCGGATTTATTCGGACCAGCTCAAATTGGAGGCCGTTACCAGCTACCTAACCGGTGAGGGCTCCCTCCTGTCTGTCAGCGAAAAGTATCATATTCGTGACAAATCCCGTCTGCGCGTCTGGGTAAAGATGTATAATGAGCATGGAAGCTTTGGCTCCGTAAAACATTCGGGAGGCGGAAGTTACATGACGAAGGCGAGGAAATCCACGACACAGGAAGAGCGCATAGCGATTGCCAGGGAATGTCTTGAGTCGGGGAAGAACTATGGCAGGATTGCTCTGAAATATGGTGCGAGCTACCAGCAGGTACGGACATGGACTTTACGATACGAAGAACTTGGTGCAGCAGGTTTGGAGGATAGACGTGGGAAGCGCAAGAAGGACCAGGTTCCACGCACGGAACTGGAAAAAGCCCAGATTGAGATAGCGCAGCTCAAGCATAAGCTCTACCTTGCAGAGATGGAGAGTTATGTCCTAAAAAAATTGGAGGAAATCGAAAGGAGGGAACGTTTGGGCAGATAAGACAGGAATGGATTTATCGAAGCATTCGTGAAGGGCACAAGGAAAGGACGTATCCGATTGACGAGCTATGCGAGCTGCTCCATGTGTCACGTGCAGCGTACCACAAGTGGGCCTCAGGGAAGCAAGCCGGACGGGTACAAGAGAACGGAAAAATTGCCGAGATAATCGAAGCTATCCACAACGAGCATCCGGACAAAGGGTATCGGCGAATCAACGATGACCTTCGCCATGACTATGGGATCCATGTCAACGGCAAGCGGGTATTGCGTATCTGCCGTGCCAGGAACATCAAATCCACCGTGAAATTCCGCAACAACGGATGCACAAGACATTTCGGGAGTCCGCAGCATACCGCAGAGAACTTGCTCAACAGGAATTTCCATGCGGAAAGTCCGAATAAGAAATGGCTGACAGATGTGACTGAATTCAAATGGTATGAAGGCCCTGTAGTGCACAAGCTGTATCTTTCAGCCATCCTGGATCTCTACGACAGAAGGATTGTTGCATTTGTAATAGGCGGGCATAACGACAATCCATTGGTGTTCCAGACACTCGACAAGGCGATAGCGCAAAATCCAGGAGCGCATCCCCTCTTTCATAGCGACAGGGGATTCCAGTACACGAGCAAGACATTTCAGCACAAGCTTCTGAAGGCCGGCATGACGCAGAGCATGTCTCGCGTAGGACATTGCATAGATAACGGGCCGATGGAAGGATTCTGGGGGATTCTGAAGCGGGAATCCTACTACGGCAAGCGTTTTACCAGCAAGCATGCATTGATTTCGATGATTGAGGGTTACATATACTACTACAACACAAGGCGAGTACAACGTAATCTGGGAACACTGACACCAATGGAAAAATACCAAGACAGTGTAAAATCTTGTGTGTAAACGCTGGTCAAGGTATAGCAAAAGAGACCAA
>CAMCRT010000030.1 GCA_945877355.1 uncultured Mitsuokella sp.
CGCTTAGTTACACGCAGCAGTGGCATTTCCTACCCACAAGGATGCCCGAAGAGCCTTTTTTCTTCCGATAATCGATATGAAAAGGGAGCGGTGAAAGAGAATTCTCCTTGATTTCCTCAGGATTTTCGGTATAATAGAAATAGAATATATTGTCGGTAAAACGGTGATTGTCTTGTATTGGAAAAAGGGAGGTGCGCGCTATGACCGTCGCCGGGAAATTGCGGAAAGCCCAGCGAGAGGAGGATCTTCGTATCATTCAGAACCTCCGTCTCATGGACGATGATTTCATGAAGATCTGCTTCGACAAGAACATCCCCGCCGTCGAATACATGCTCTCTATTCTTCTGCCCCATTTGGAGCTTCATATTCTTCGGGTCAAGACAGAGTATGTCATTTCCAATTTGAAGGGGCGAGGGGTGCGGCTCGATATCTATGCAAAGGACAAGAACGGTATACCCTTTGATATCGAAATCCAAAGAGCAGATGAAGGAGCAAATCCCAGGCGTGCCCGCTACAATGCCAGTATGCTGGATACGCGGCTTCGCCTCAAGAAGAAATCCTACAAGAATCTTCCAGATGCATACGTCATCTTCATCACGGAAAGCGATGTCATCGGCGGCGGTCTGCCCATCTATACTGTCGAGCGCACCATATCCTATCAGAATCAGCGCTTCGAGGATGGCTCCCATATCCTCTATGTCAATGGGGCCTATGAAGGAGATGACCCGATAGGCCATCTTATGCAGGATTTCCGAGCAAGAAAAACAAGCGAAATGACCGATAGCCCGCTGAAAGACTCCGTAGGCTGGTTCAAGGAATCAAAAGGAGGAATCAAGACCATGTGCAAGGCCTTTGAAAAAATACGGCGCGATGCAGAAAAGGTTGGACGTAAGGAAGGTGCGGAACAGGGGCGGCTTGAATTGCTGAAAGAGCTTGTAGCCGATGGAACGCTTACCATATCCGCTGCTGCGAAGAAGCTTGATATACCAGTCAGCACCTTTCGGAAGAAAGCAAAGTTGTAAGTTTTACGATATGTGGGAAAGCATTGGAGCTTTCCCTTTTTCTTTGGGCACGCAAAAAGGAGGGATAGAATCCTTCCGAAGATTTATGGTTTTATGCTTGCAGCTTCCGCAGGGCCAGGCGGGCTGATTGGGCGGCGTAGAGGAGCTGCTCTACGAAGTATTCTACCCAGACCTCGAACATGCCGCGCTTCTCCACGTCCAGGAAGTGGGCGTAGTAGTGGAAGCTCTGATCCAGGAGGCCCGCGGAGATGGGGAGGATGGGGGCGGGGAGGATATCTCTTTGCTTCAGATAGAGCAGGGTAAGGATGCGCCCGACCCGGCCGTTGCCGTCCAGGAAGGGGTGAAGCATCTCAAACTGGTAGTGGATGAGGGCTGCGGTCACCAGGGGCTCGATGGCTTCCTCCTCGTGGATATAGTGCTCCAGGGCGGAGAAGCCCTCCACCATGTCTTCCGGTGTAGGCGGGACGAAGGTGGCGCCCTTCGTGAGGGTGGCATCCTTCGTGAGGGTGGCATCCTTTTCGCCTATCCAGATGGGGGAGCGGCGGAATTCGCCGGGGTTCTGCTTGTAGTGGGACTTATCGTGGAGCGCCATGTCGTGGACGGCTGTCAGGAGCCGCTGGGAGATGGGGAGATTCGCGAGCTCCTCAAAGGCGTAGGGGATGGCGCGGCGGAGCCAATCGGCATCCGCAGGCACGTCCGCGGCTCCTGCCAGCTTCAGGGAGGAGGACACCTCTGCCTCCAGTATGAGGCGCTTGAATTCCTCCTGCTTTTCCTGGGGCAGGGCCTCGTAGCTGGTGCGCAGGGCGGCGAGCTCTGCCCGGGTGTCGCCCACGAGGGTCACGAGCTTCGGCGTATAGGTGAGTGCCACATCCTGCAGATCCTTCGGGGCAAAGGCGGTGTAGGCGAGCTCGCCCCTTCCAACCTGCTTCTCGCTGCCAGCGCGTTTCGGGTCGCCAAGGGACATGAGAGAGGGGGTACGGTTGAATTCAAACATGAGGAATCCTCCTTCCAACAAAAGTATTCACAGCTTTCGATTTATTTATAAATCGAACAATGTAAATATATCATATCTGAGAATTTTTTGCAAGTGTCTCTCGCCTGTAGGAAAACTGGGCTTGCAATGCGAAAGAGTATTGCATTTTCGAATACGTATTTTTTGCATTTTATGGCGCAGAATGGTATAATTATTTGTTGACGTTTTTATGTGTAGTGGAGCAAATATGGGAGCATTTAAGAAAAGCGAGCTTTTGACCATCGGGTTTATGATGTTTTCCGTCTTCTTCGGCGCGGGGAATCTTATCTTTCCGCCGGCGCTGGGACAGGCGGCGGGGGATCACAGTGTCCTGGCGATGATCGGGTTTCTCATGACGGGCGTCGGGCTGCCGCTTCTTGGCATTTCCGCCATTGCGCTGCAGGGAGGGCGCTACATCGAGCTCATGCGCAGGCGGCTTCCTAGGCTTTATGTCGGGGCGCTTCTTGCGGTGCTCTATCTCACCATCGGCCCGCTCTTTGCCATACCGCGTACCGGGGCGGTGTCCTTTGAGATCGGCATACGGCCGTTCCTCTCTCAGGACTCCATCGAGCTGGGGGAAGGCATCTATACGTTCCTGTTCTTTGCGGCGACGTACTATCTCGCCATCAATCCGAATAAGCTCATCGACCGGGTGGGAAAGATGCTGACGCCGCTTCTTCTCGTGGGGCTGGCGGTGCTCTTCGTCGTGGCCTTTCTTCATCCCCTGGGACCCATCGGCCCGGCCACGGGTAGCTATGTGGCCTCGCCCTTTGCCCAGGGCTTCCAGGACGGCTATCAGACGATGGATCTATTGGCCACCATCGCCATCGGCACGCTCGTGGTGAATGCGGTGCGCATGCGAGGGGTGACGGAGGACAAGGTCATCGGCCAGGTGTGTCTGGCGGCGGGGCTCATCACCGTCACCCTCATGGCCATCGTCTATGGCTCTCTGGCCTATCTGGGGGCGACGAGCATCAGCGTTTTGGGCCATAGTGCAAATGGCGGGCAGCTCCTCGCTGCGGCTGTGGATATTTTCTTTGGCAAGGCGGGCGGCGGGCTTCTCGCCCTCATCATCATGCTGGCCTGCCTCACTACAAGCTGCGGAATGGCCTCGGGAACGGCCTGGTACTTTAACAAGGTGCTGAACAAGCGAGTTTCCTACGAGCGGTTGCTCCTGCTCTTTGTGGTCTTTTCCTTCTTTGTGTCAAATGTGGGCCTCACCCAGATCATTGCGCTGGCGGTGCCCTTCTTGGTGGCCATATATCCTCTCGTCATCGTCTTTGTGCTGGTATCGCTCTTCGATGGGAAAATCGGCGGGCGGGGGAAGACCTATCGCTTCCCCATGTATGTGACCCTCGTGTTTTCCCTGTTGGATGGGCTCAATGCGGCAGGGATTCCGACGCCCCTTGTCAATTCCTTCTTGAGCCAGTATGTGCCCTTTTACAGTGTCATGCTGGGCTGGCTGGTGCCTGCGGTGCTGGCGGCCTTCCTCGGCTACGGGTATTCCGCTTGGCGCGGTGCGCGGTGATGCTTTTTTGCGCCCATGCTCTTGCATGTGGCGCTGCTTTGTTTGGAGGTTTTTATGGGCGATAAGCTTTGGACGCCGGAGTTTCTCTCCATGAGCGGGGCAAATTTCCTGCTCTTCATGTCCCAGTATGTCATGGTGGCGGCGCTCCCCATTTTCTTTATGGACAGTCTCGGCGGCGGGGAGGTGGAGGCGGGCCTCGCCATGACGTTTTTCCAGATCGGGGCGATTTCCTGCCGTCCCTTTGCGGGGTTCCTCATCGATTCGATGGACAAGCGGCGTCTGATGCTTGGCGCGACGGGGGTGTTCCTTTTCTGCATGGCAGGGTTCTCCGTATTCCAGTCCTTTTCGGGCATCTACGGGCTGCGGCTCGTTCATGGCATCGTGTTCGCTCTGGCGACGACGGCGGCGGCGACGCTGGCGGCCCTGGTGCTCCCGGCCTCCCGGAAGGGGACGGGCATCGGATACTTTGCCCTGTCCACGAATCTCGCCATGGTGGTGGGCCCCTTCCTCGGCCTTGTCCTGATGGGAAAGCTGGGGAGCACGGCGCTCTTTTTCTTCTGCATCGCACTGGGCCTCCTGACCTTTGTGCTGGCCAATGGACGCCGTCTGCCGGAGGAAATCACAAAGCCTGCGACCTCCCATCGCCGCTTTTCCCTTTCGGGCTTTCTCGCCCGGGAGGCCCTCGTGCCGTCGCTCCTGTCGGGGCTCGTATTCTTTGCCTATGGCGGTGTGCTGACCTTTTTGCCTCTCTACGCAAAGGGATTGGGGCTTGCTTCGGAGACGAGCCTTTTCTTCGCGGTCTTCGCGGGGGTCATCGTCCTCACGCGGCCGCGGGTGGGCACGATTTTTGACCGGCGGGGCGCAGCCTATACGGTGTATCCGGGTTTTCTGTTCTTTGCCGTGGGCATGGTGCTCTTCAGCAGCATTTCGACGCTTTTGGGGCTATTGGGCTCGGCTGTGCTTCTTGGCATCGGCTTTGGGGCGCTGAGCCCGGCCTTTCAGACGCTTGCGGTGCGCAGTGTGCCCGCTGCCCGGAGCGGCGCTGCGACGGCGACGTATTTCTGGGCCCTTGACATCTCCGTGGGCCTCGCCGCCGTCCTTCTGGGGCTGGTGGCTCGCCATTTCGGCTATCCACTGATGTATGGCGCCGTCTGCACGGCCATCATCCTCCTGGGGGCCGGCCTCTCCTTCCTGTGGCTGCGCAGGAAGGGCTGATGCAAAAGGGAGTAACAGGCGAAACACTTATCAAATTGTAACGGGGAAAGGGCTTAGGAATTTCTCGAAATCGTCGATATAGAGAATGGAGACAATGGATGGTCTTGAAAAAGACGGAAGGGAATTGCGTTTTTTGAGGGGGTCATCATGAGTGAACTCAAAATCAGCAGCTTGGGTGCCGTAAGCGCAGCCCCGGCGGCAAGCACAAGCAGCAGCGAGGAGACGAAGGACATTTTCTCCCAGATTCTGGAGAAGCTGAAGAGCGGCGCGCCCGCAGGGGGCGGGGCCAAGTCGGGCTCGGATTCTGACGAGCAGACGACGGCGGTGACGCAGGTGCTCTCGGACGGCTCCGTGCTCATCACGGTGTATCAAGGAAAGGAGATCATCTCCCAGTCAAAGACCCACGCCGCAGAGCCCCAGGAGACGCCACAGGTGCTCTCGACCCAGACGGAGGTGCAGAATCCCCAGAGTACGGCGGATACCCTGACAGCCACCAGCGCCGCGTCTCTGGCACTCACAGCCCTGCTGCAAAACTAAGGCGATTGCGCCACGGAAAGGAAGCCTGCCTCTGGGCGGGCTTTTTCTTTTTGAAAATGAATGTAATAATATAATTGACATTTAGAGGCACGTCCCGTATAATACCTGTAGAACGTGAAACTATGTAGCGCTTCTCCAAAGGAGAGCGCAGGCTCTGGAGGGAGGACAAGCTCCTTGACTGCGAGTATAGCGGCGCATCCTGTGCCAAGGCATCACTGGCATAAATTTTAAGGGGGATAGCATATTGCAGATTACAAGCAAATTTACCATAGCCATCCATCTGCTGGCCTGCATCGAGGTGTTCCACGGCCAGTTCCCGGTCAACAGCAGTTTTTTCGCTAAGAGCATCGGCGCGAACCGGGTCATCGTGCGGGGGGTCATGTCCGCTCTCAATAAGGCGGGCATCATCGATGCAGGCAAGGGGAAAAACGATGTGACACTGAAAAAGCCGCTGGACAAGGTGACCTTCTATGATATCTACCGGGCCGTGGACGAAACGGCGGAAAAGGGCCTGTTCCACTTCCACGAAAACCCCTGCCCCGAATGCCCCGTGGGAGGCAATATCCACGGAGCCCTCGACGGAAAGCTCGAGGAGGTGCAGGCGGCCATGGAAGATAAAATGAAGCAAATCCCCGTGTCCTCTGTGACAGAGCGGTTACGGGAGAAAATCAAGGGGGTGGCAGGATAATTCTGCCGAGTATTTCAGAAAACGTCAGGAAGAGGAGGTTTTTGATATGCTTGACTTTCAGTGGGATCCTAAGCTGGCGCGTGAGGTAGAGATTGAAGAAATGTGCGATGAAGCACGTGATGAAGGGCGTCGTGAGGAAAAACTTAATAACATCCGCACGTTGCTCAAAAATACAAATTTTTCTACGGAGCAGGTCATGAACATGCTCGGGATTGCACCTGCTCAGCAGAAGGAATTGCTTGCCATGTTGTAAGTACATGGGATGGTTGAATCGAATAAAAAGAACGGGGAGAAAACGTGGCGCGTTTTCTTCCCGCTCTTTTTATAGAAAGTAGGAAAAGGCGGAGGGGATGGAGTAGGTGGTGGCGAGGGCTTTGGGGGTGGCCCAGGTGTAGGGGGCGGCTTCGGCGACGGCGGGGGCTTTCTCCTGGAGCTGGACGCGGTAGGCTGTCATGTGCCACTCCACGTGGGAGAAGATGTGCTTGGCGGTCGGGAGCTCTGTAATCTGGGCGGGGAGGAGGCCCTGCTCCTTGATATGGGCCTCCACTTCTTCGCGGGTCTTTTTCCCCGGGAGGCTTGGGAGCTCCCATAGGCCGGCGAGGAGACCTTTTTTCGGTCGCTTTTGGATCGCGATGGCATTTCCCTGCTCCAGCCGCAGGATGGTGCGCTCCTCGATGCGCCTGGCCTTTGCCCTCGACTTTATGGGAAGTGTTCCCTCTGTGCCGCTTGCGTGGGCGAGGCATAGTCTTTGAAGCGGGCAGCGGGGGCAGTGGGGGGCGCCGTTGGGGAGGCACACGGTGGCGCCGAGGTCCATAAAGGCCTGGTTGAGATCCCCCGCATCCTTTCCCTCGGGATAGTGGGGGGCGAGGGCGTCTGCTATGGCACGGCGCACGGCCGTGTCCGCAATATCGGCGGAGCTTTCCAGCACCCGGCAGACGACGCGGAGCACATTGCCGTCCACGGCGGGGAGCGGCAGGCCGAAGGCGATGGAGGCGATGGCGGCGTCCGTATAGGGGCCAATGCCGGGGAGCGATAGGAGTACCTTGTGATCCCGAGGGAGCCTCCCACCATGCTCCGCTACGATGGCCTCGGCGGCCCGCTTTAGATTCCGGGCGCGGCTGTAGTAGCCCAGGCCCTGCCAGAGCTTCATGAGGGTCTCCTCGTCCACGGCGGCGAGGGCCTCGATGGTGGGAAGCGCGGCTAGGAACCGCTCGTAGTAGGGGACGACGGCTGTCGCCCGGGTCTGCTGGAGCATAATCTCCGATAGCCAGACGCGGTACGGGTCCTCTGTGCCGCGCCAGGGGAGGGCCCGCTCCTCCGACTGGGCGCGGTACCAGGTGAGCAGGGGCTCTATGATTTCTGCTAGGATTTCTGTATGGGGAAGGGCGATGGCTTTCAAATGCTTTCTCCTGTTTGCTTGTGATTGCCGTGGAATGCAAAAGGTCGGGATGGCAGCTACGCCGAAGCGGCCTATTCCACAGAGAAGGATAAAATGTCCACGCTGTGGACGCTTTTCATAGGATTTGTTTAGTGTACCATGCTTTTTGGTTACGATAAAGGGCTAAAGCACAGGAAAAAAACGAGCGAACAAACAATAAGCGTGTTTCTGATAAATACAAAAATCTTTTATATAGAGACAAAATGCTTAAAATCTCTTTTCCGTATCAAGTCAGCGGATAGAATAGGGATGAAATTCATAAAAAAGTTACAAAGAAGTGTTGACAAATGACCATCGTAGAGTAATAATGTATACATGCTTACGGCGAGCGAGAGCTCGAAAGGGGCGGTCAGGGCATTGAAAGCGTTCGGAGACGAGCGATAAAACATGGCTGGCAGCAGGTTTGCCCATTTTCGACGCAAGGTTTCAAAAAGGAGATGAGCTTTTATGCGCCACGTATTGTCCGTCTTTGTAGAGAACCAGACCGGCGTACTGGTGCGCGTCGCAAGCATGTTTTCCAGACGCGAGTTCAACATCGATAGCCTCTCTGTCGGTGTGACGGAGAGCCCGGAGTTTTCCCGCATCACCATCGTGGTGCAGGGCGATGAGCAGATCGTCGAGCAGATGATAAAGCAGCTCGAGAAAATGCCCGTCGTGAAGGCTGTCGAGCGCTTGGATGAGAAGAACGCTGTCTGCCGCGGCATGACGCTCATAAAGATCCATGCGGATGATTCGACGCGTCTCGATGCCTTGAAGATTGCAGAGCTTTTCCGTGCCCACGTCGTCGACGTGGAGGCGGGGACCCTTGTCTTCGAGATCACGGGGAGCGACGACAAGGTGACGGCCTTTTTGCGGCTGCTGAAGCCCTATGGCATCGCCGAGGTCATCCGGACGGGACTTGTGGCGCTGGAGCGCGGTGAACATACCATTTACGAACATTGTGAGGAGAGAGAGTATTATGGCAAAAACTTACTATGACCAGGACGCAAACATGGACAACCTCAAAGGTAAGACCGTCGCCATCATCGGCTACGGCAGCCAGGGTCACGCACATGCGCTGAACCTGAAGGAGAGCGGTGTCGATGTTATCGTCGGTCTCTATGAGGGCTCCAAGTCGAAGGCAAAGGCAGAGGCCCATGGCCTCACGGTCCTGCCCGTCGCTGAGGCTGTCAAGAAGGCTGACATTGTCATGGTACTCATCCCCGATGAGAAGCAGGCAGACGTCTACAAGACGGAAATCGGCCCGAACATGAAGTCCGGCGCAGCTCTTGCCTTTGCCCATGGCTTCAACGTCCACTTCAAGCAGATTGTCCCGCCGGACGACATCGATATCTTCATGGTCGCTCCGAAGGGACCTGGCCACCTGGTCCGCCGTACCTATACCGAGGGCTCCGGCGTCCCGGCTGTCTTTGCTGTGGAGCATGATGCCTCCGGCAAGTGCTTCGACATCGCCCTCGCCTATGCTCGTGGCCTCGGTGCAACGCGCTCCGGCGTTCTTCAGACCACGTTCCGCGATGAGACGGAGGAAGACCTCTTCGGCGAGCAGTGCGTCCTCATGGGCGGCGTCTGCCAGCTCATGCAGACGGGCTTTGAGGTCCTCGTGGAGGCAGGCTATCCGCCTGAGATGGCATACTTCGAGTGCTTCCATGAGATGAAGCTCATCGTCGACCTCTGCTATGAGGGTGGCATGACGAAGATGCGTCAGTCCTGCTCCGATACGGCTGAGTACGGCGACTACATGATCGGACCCCGCATCATCACGGAGGAGACGAAGAAGGAAATGAAGAAGGTCCTGAAGGAGATCCAGGACGGCACCTTCGCTCGCAACTGGCTGCTGGAGAACCGTGCAGCTGGCCGCGCCAACTTCCTCGCACAGCGCAAGCTGCATCAGGAGCATCAGATCGAGAAGGTCGGCGCAGAGCTCCGCAACATGATGCCTTGGCTCCGCGACAAGAAAGAGCTTCAGTTCTAATCTTCAAACCAATATCTGATACCAGAGAAAGCCTTCTCGCATAGAGAAGGCTTTTCTTGAAATATGAGGAGAGCTACTATGGGTATGAACATGAGCGAGAAAATCCTGGCAAAGCACGCTGGGAAGGACTCGGTCAGCGCCGGCCAGCTTGTCACCTGCAAGCTGGACATGGTGCTGGCAAACGACATCACGGCGCCGCCTTCCATTGCGAAGTTCAATGAAATCGGCCACCCCGTATTCGATAAGGACAAGATCGCCCTCGTGCCGGATCATTTCCAGCCGGCAAAGGACATCAAGAGCGCAGAGCTGGCGAAAATCGTCCGGGATTTTGCGAAAAAGTACAACATCACCCACTACTTCGAGCAGGGCCGCGTGGGCATCGAGCACGTTATCCTGCCGGAAAAGGGCATTGTCGCCCCTGGCATGCTGACCATCGGCGCAGACTCCCACACCTGCACCTATGGCGCCGTCAATGGCTTTGCCACGGGCGTGGGTTCCACGGATCTCGGCGCCGCCATGGCGACGGGGGAGGCCTGGTTCAAGGTCCCGGAGGCCATCAAGGTGGAGCTCACGGGCAAGAAGCCGGCTAATATCTGCGGCAAGGATGTCATCCTGACCCTCATCGGCAAAATCGGTGTGGATGGGGCTCTCTACAAGTCCCTGGAGTTTGCAGGCGACGGCGTGAAGGAGCTCACCATGACGGACCGTCTCACCATCTCCAACATGGCCATCGAGGCCGGCGGCAAGGCGGGCATCTTCCCCTTCGACGAGGTGACGAAGGAGTACGTGGACGCACGCGTCACGAAGCCCTATACGCCGGTGGAGCCGGACCCGGACGCCAGCTACGTCCAGACGGTCACCATCAACCTTTCAGAGCTCACGCCCGTCGTCTCCTTCCCGCACCTTCCCGAGAATACGAAGGCCGTCAAGGACATCAAGGAGCCCATCGAGATCGACCAGGTCATCATCGGCTCCTGCACGAACGGACGTCTGGAGGACATGGAAATCGCAGCGAACATCCTCAAGGGCCACAAGGTGGCGGACCGGGTGCGCTGCATCGTCATCCCTGGCAGCCCGGCCATCTACAAGGAAGCCATGAAGCGGGGCTACATCGATACCTTCATCGATGCGGGCTGTGCCGTCTCCACGCCCACCTGCGGCCCCTGCCTCGGCGGCTACATGGGCATCATGACGAAGGGGGAGCGCTGCGTCTCCACCACGAACCGCAATTTCCGTGGGCGCATGGGCGATGTCACCAGCGAGGTGTACCTGGCCGGCCCGTTCGTCGCTGCTGCGAGCGCCATTCTCGGCCGCATCGCAACGCCAGAGGAGGTTTGAGCTATGAAGTATACTGGCAAGGTCTGGCGCTACGGCGACAACATCGATACGGATGTCATCATCCCCGCGCGCTATCTCAATACGTTTGACCCGAAGGAGCTGGCAAAGCACTGCATGGTGGATATCGACGAAACCTTTGCACAAAACGTGAAGGACGGCGACATCATGGTGGGCGGCAAGAACTTCGGCTGCGGCTCCTCCCGCGAGCACGCGCCTGTCGCCATCAAGGCTTCGGGCATCCCCGTCGTCATCGCCGCGAGCTTCGCCCGCATCTTCTACCGGAACGGCATCAACATCGGCCTGCCGCTCCTTGAGATCGGCGACGACGTGGAGAAGATCAAGGCGGGGGACAAGCTCTCCGTCGATACGGCCACGGGCGAGATCAAGAACGAGACGTCGGGCGAGGTCTATCATGCCCATCCGCTGCCGGGCTTCGTGCAGGATATCGCCGACGCCGGCGGTCTCATCAACTATATCAAGAACAAGTGAGGGAGAGCTATGGCATATCGCATTACCGTAATCCCCGGCGACGGCATCGGCAAGGAAATCACCGACGCCGCAGTGGAGGTGCTCAAGAAGGTCGACGAGAAATTCTCCCTAGGTCTTTCCTATGACTACAAGGACGCAGGCGGCACGGCCTACGATAAATTTGGAACGCCGCTACCGGAGGATACCATCGCCTCCTGCAAGGCTAGCGATGGCGTCCTCTTCGGCGCCGTGGGCGGCGACAAGTGGGACAATGTGGACCCGGCCCTCCGGCCGGAAAAGGCCATCCTGGGCCTCCGGAAGAATCTTGGCCTCTATGCAAATCTGCGCCCGGTGAAGGTGGCGGACGCCCTTGTGGAGTACTCGCCCCTGAAGCCGGAGCTGGTGCGTGGCGTGGATCTCGTCATCGTCCGGGAGCTCATCGGCGGCATCTATTTCGGCGAGAAGTGCGAAAGCGAGCAGCATAATGGGGCGGAGCGGGCCTGGGATCTGGAGAACTATTCCGTCCCCGAGGTCGAGCGCATCGCAAAGCTTGCCTTTGAGACGGCCAAGCTTCGCCGGGGCAAGGTCACCTCTGTGGACAAGGCGAATGTCCTCGCCACCTCCCGCCTCTGGCGCCGCACGGTGGCCCAGGTCGCAAAGGCGCATGAGGATATCGAGCTCAATAACCTCTACGTGGACAACTGCGCCATGCAGCTGGCGGTGAACCCGAAGCAGTTCGATGTCATCGTGACGGGCAACCTCTTTGGCGATATCCTCTCCGACGAGGCGGCCGTCATCGGCGGCTCCATCGGCCTCATGCCCTCTGCCTCCATCGGCGAGGAGACGAGCCTCTTCGAGCCCATCCACGGCAGTGCGCCGGATATCGCCGGCAAGGGCATCGCAAATCCACTGGGCACGATCCTCTCGGCAGCAATGCTTCTGCGCTATGCTCTCCATGAGGAGGCAGCGGCGGACGCGGTGGAAAAGGCCGTGGACAAGGTCCTGGCAGACGGCATCCGCACGGCGGATCTGGCGAAGGAGGGCCTCCGGAAAGTCAACACGCGCGAGATGGCTCAGGAAGTCGTAGCGCGCATCTAAAAAGGGGAGAGAGCCATGAAGGGCGCAAAGGCGGTGACGCTCTGCCTCAAGGAGCAGGGCGTCGATACGATATTCGGCTATCCCGGCGGTATGATACTGCCACTTTACGACGCGCTGTACGATGAGACGGATATCCGTCAGGTGCTCGTGACCCACGAGCAAAACGCCGCCCACGCGGCAGACGGCTACACCCGCGCCACGGGCAAGGTGGGCGTCTGCATCGCCACGTCTGGCCCCGGCGCGACGAACCTCGTGACGGGCATCGGCACGGCGTTTATGGACTCTATCCCCATCGTCGCCATCACGGGACAGGTGGACACGGCGCTTCTGGGCCGCGATGCCTTCCAGGAGACGGACATCCTCGATGTGACCATGCCCATCACAAAGCATAACTACAAGGTCAAGGACCCGAAGAAGCTCGTCCCGACCCTGCGGGAGGCCTTCGAGCTGGCAAGAAGCGGCCGGCCCGGCCCCGTCCTAGTGGATGTGCCCCGGGATATTTTCCTTATGGAGGTGCCCTACGAGGAGATAGAGCGGCAGGAAAAAAAGCCCGGCAAGCCCGACGCGGACTTCCTCATCTGTGCGGCAGAGGCGGCGGAGGAGATCGCAAAGGCCAGCCGGCCCGTCCTCGTCATCGGTGGCGGCGTCATTCTCGCCAATGCCAGCGCAGAGGTCACGGCTTTTGCGGAGAAGTACAACCTCCCCGTGGCAGCGACCCTCATGGGCCTCGGCGGCATCCCCACGACCCACCCGAATTTCCTCGGCATGGCGGGCATGCACGGGCGAAAAACGGCGAACCGCGCCATCGGTGCGGCGGACCTCATCATCGCCATCGGCAACCGTTTCGCTGACCGTCAGACGGGCAACGTCAAGAAGTATATGCAGGGGACGAAGTTCATCCATATCGACATCGACCCGGCGGAAATCGATAAGAACGTGGGCAATACCCTCGGCCTTGCCGGAGATCTGAAGACGATTCTGGCCCTTTTGATGCGGCACGAGAGCGGGGCGGATCTTTCCGACTGGTGGAAGAAAATCCGCGGCTGGCAGGAGTCTACTGCCTACGACTATCATGTGTCGAGGCTTACGGTGCCCTGGGCCCTCCATCAGGTGGCCATGGCCACGAGGGGTAAGCCCTACGCCTTCGCGACAGATGTGGGGCAGCACCAAATGTGGTCGGCACTCCATCTGGAGATCGAGAAGCCCCGCACCTGGTTTACCTCCGGCGGCCTCGGCACCATGGGCTATGGCCTGCCCGCCGCCATGGGGGCCCAGCTCGCCTTCGGCGACAGCCGCCGGGTCATCCATATCGCGGGAGACGGCGGCATCAAGATGACGGGCAATGAGTACTACACCATCGCAAGGCTTGGCCTCCCCGTCCTCTCCCTCATCATCAACAACAGGAGCCTCGGCATGATACGCCAGCTCCAAAAGGTCATGTACAAGGAGCGCTACATCGCCTGCGAGTTCGACTACTCCATGGATTTTGCCATGTACGCCAAGAGCTTCGGCATCGAAGCGGAGACGGTGGCAACCCAGGAGGAATTTGCCGACGCATTGAACCGGGCGCTCGCCGACACGACCCACCCGAGAGTCATCGTCCTCGATGTCTGGCGCAGCTTCGTAGAGCCCATGGCCAAAGGCGGCGCCCGCATTGATGAGTTCGTGGACTTCAAATAAGACAAAAACCGTCTGAGCAAACTCAGGCGGTTTTTGGCATTTTCGTGTGAATCGAGCACGTAAAAGCAGACGCAAAATTTTACGTTTGCTTTTACGTGTTATTTTATATATAATTACATATAATCGAATGAATGGAGGTGCGACGATTATGAAGGAGTCAAGGACGTTGGAATTCAAGGAGACCGTGACGAATACGTTTTTGAAGACGGTAAGCGCCTTTGCGAATTTTGGTGCGGGAGAAATCCTATTTGGTGTGCGGGATGATGGAACAGCCTGCGGTGTGCCTTTTCCTGACAAAGTGAGCCTCGATATTGAAAATCGCATCAACGACAGCTTGAAGCCAATACCACCCTATACGATGGAAGTGGACGAAAAGACCTCGGTCATCCGGCTTTCCGTTCAAGAGGGCTTGCATAAGCCCTATCTTTACAAAGCTAAGGCCTATAAGAGGAATGGGACAGCTACCATCGAGGTGGATCGGCTCGAGCTTACGCGTCTTATTCTGGAAGGGGAGGGACTTTCCTTTGAAGAGCTGCGGGCAAAGCGTCAGGATTTGACCTTTTCGGTTTTGAGTGAGCGGCTCCAGGCGGCCCTTCATCTCAAGGCAGTTACAGAGGATACGCTGAAAACGCTTGAGCTTTATAAAGAGGGAGAGGGCTACAATCAGGCGGGGGCCCTTCTGGCGGATAGAAATGATTTTTCTGGCATCGATATTGTCCGCTTCGGAGAATCCATCAATATCCTACGCGATAGGGAGACATATGCCGGGGAGTCCATCCTTTTGCAATATGAAAAGGCAGTAGCCCTTTATCAAAAATACTACACGTATGAAAAAATAGACGGAACAGTAAGAAGGAGCATTTCCCTTGTGCCTGAGGATGCCTATCGTGAGGCAGTAGCAAATGCCCTTGTACATCGTGCTTGGGATATCAATGCCCATATCAGCATTTCGATGCATGAAAATCGTATCGAAATCGTTTCGCCTGGCGGTTTGCCTCAAGGCATGCATGAGGCGGAATACTATCGAGGAGGTCTTTCCATCCTGCGCAATCGGATTCTTGCCAATGTTTTCTTTCGATTGGGGCTCATTGAAGGCTTTGGCACGGGGATTCCCCGCATTCAGGATGCCTATGGAAAAAGTGAAAAGAAACCGACCTTTACGGTGCTGGAAAATAGCATCCGCATTATTTTGCCTGTACTGGAAGATGGGGCAGATTTGTCAGAGGATGAACGGAAAATATACAATCTTGTGGCAGGGCGAGTCGTGATGAGCAGCGCACTGGTGAAACACACAGGCTTTAGCAAGTCAAAGGTCGTGAAGATTTTGAACAAGCTTGCGGAAGAGGGATATATCCGAAGTATAGGAAACGGACGAGGACGCAAATACGCTGGTATATGAGTACATTTGATGTTATTTCAGGGAATGACATAGATTTTTTGTCATAAAGGAGGGGCTTGATGGCATTTGCCACCAATCCCCTCTGTTGCTAGGAACGTCCGATGTCAGCTTCGCTATGGGATTTTCCCGTTACACGAGCATGGACTGGAGAACAGTGATTATTGTTATCATTATAAAATTTTTCATTTTGCAGAGGTGCTAATTCAAAAGGGCCTCCAGGGAGTTGTTTTCTGTGATTTCCAGACTGTCCGGAGTGACGTGACAGGGAAGGCAGAGCACGTGTACGCCTGCTGCCGCTGCCTCCCGGAGGGCGACCCCGAAGGCGGGGTGAGTTTCCTCATTGGGGAGCACCGTCCGCATGCTCTCCGCCTGCATGACGAAGGCCACGGCGGCTTCGTAGCCCTCGGCTTTGGCACGGATAAGCTCGTGGAGGTGCTTCACGCCTCGCTCGGTAGGGGCGTCGGGGAAATAGCCGATGCCGTCTATTTCCAGCGTACAGCCCTTGGCCTCCAGAAGCATCCCCTTTGTTTCGTTTTTGGCGGGGAAGTCCTCCAGATAGAAGTCAATGCGGGAGGCGTCGTAGCGGTGCTCTGGGATAATGCGAGGAATCCGCTGCTTTTCCAGCCATTCCTTTACCACCGCATTTGGTGCCTGGCTGTCAATATTAAAGAGGACGCCGTCATTTTTGCGGACAGTTACGAGATCGTATTTTGTCTTGCGGTTCGGGTTATCCGCCTCCGCGAGGAAAACCTCCGCGCCGGGAAGCAGCAGCTCTCGCCCGCGGCCCGTGTTCTTGACATGGGCGATTTCCTCCCGGCCGTCGATGTTTACCCGGGCGATAAAGCGATTGGGCCGGGAGAGGAATACGCCTGGGACTACCTTCTTGTATTTCATGATCTTTCCTTTTTATAGAACAAATTTGGCTGAGCCCAGTGTAGCATATTTCTTCTTTGAACTCAAAGAAAAGGGCGGGCATTATAGCCCGTCCCTTTGGGGTGCATCGTCAGGAATGTCATTGTGATATTACATATGTTGCCAGGAAAAATTACTTGAAGATGATATTGCGCACAGCTTCGGTGTAGGACGTATATTCATAGCTTGTGAAATACAGGCTGCATCTTCTCAAAGGTGGCGAATTGAGTGAAACCGATCTCATCCTGCAGGATGGCCCGGGCATCCTCAAAATGGTCGGCAAGGTATTTCGGGGAGTAAGCATCGGAGCCCATCGTGAGAAGGGTGCCGCCGAGATCCTTGTAGAGCTTGAGGACATCGCGGGAGGGCATGGTGTCGTCCAGACCATAGTGCCAGCTTGAGGTGTTGATCTCAATGCCCTTGCCGTCCTTGATGGCCTTCTCGAGAATGGCAGCGATGATGTCGCGCACCTTGGAGAAGGCGATGGGGCCGTCCGGGTCATAGCGGCGCAGCATGTCGAGATGGGAAAGGATCGAGTAGTGGGGGAACTTCTCCATGACGGCGAGGATCTCCTCATAGTAGGCCATGTTGGCGGCGAGCTGTCCCTCATGGGCAGCGAAGTAGTCGCCGTTGTAGAACTCGAGATCGCCCACCTGGTGCATGGAAAGGAGGATGAAGTCGTATTCCTCCTGGTAGCGTTTGTAGAGCGCTTCAAATTGGGGGACGGTATGGTGCTGGATGCCAAATTCCAGCCCTTGGCCGATATCGATGCGGCCTTTATAAATTTCCTTCATGCGATGGAGCTTTTCAAAGTAGCGCGGATAGTCCACGTTCCAGACGATCTCTCGCCCGTCGCGTCGCGGACGTGGATTGGGGTCGTCGTGGTCAGCCTTGACGCCATAGTCCACATGGTCGGTAAAGCACATGGCATCGAGCCCGAGCGCGATGCCGCGCTCGATTTGCTCCTCCATCGGAGTGTCGGAGTCGTCGGAGAACTCCGAGTGCAGATGAAAGTCTGCGGTGTATTTTTTCTCTTGCATGATGCAGCCTCCTGAAAGAAGCGCAGGTATCCGGATGTACAGGGGCATCTGCGCCGCTTTTCCTTGAACTGGGATGGAATCAAACGGACTAGGCATAGTGTAGCATATTTGTGCTCTTTGCTCAAAGGAAAAGAGGCAGGCCGTTCTGGGCCGCCCCTTTGGTGCGTTCGAGAAATATTTTATTCGTCTTCGCCGAAGACCTTGACGCCGAAGTGCTTAAAGATGAGCTTTTCGGCCTCGGCGTTCCAGAGGCCGTGGTGGGCCTTGCAGCACTCGTCCAGCTCCTTGAAGAAGGGATCCTTTTCCCCGAGCTTGCCGAAGTCCTCGATGGCCGTCATGGGCATGTCAAACTGGGTGTAGGCCAGCTTCTTGCCGCCCGGGAGCTCCGGCAGGTGGCAGGTGGCGTCGGCGACGGAGTCGAGGCCGCCCACGTGGGTGACCATGATGGCCGGGTCGATGATGCCCTTGGCGGCCAGCTCATTTGCCTCGATGAGGTCGTTGTTGTTGCCACCCGTCGTGCCCATGATGTGGGTGGCGTTGTAGTGGCAGTCGTAGAGGTTCACCGTGGCGGAGAAATTCTTGTCGGCCGGGCCGGAGAAAAAGTTCATGCAGCCGTCGTAGGCGAGGACCTTGTTGCCGAGCTCTGCCACAGCGGGGACGGGGGCGTAGATGAAGACGTCATCGTAGCCGTGGCCGTCCGTGAGATCCATGAGGCCCTGGCGGGGATCTGCCATCTTTGCGGTGTTGGCGTAGATGAGCTCGACGCCGTGCTCCTTGGCCCGGGACTCGGGGAGGACTTCCTTGGCACGGGCGATCTTCTTTTCATCGATATCGGTGATGACGATGCGCTTCGGATGGTACTCGCAGACGATGCCGTAGGAGGCAGCGCCGAGGCCCATGGGGCCGCAGCCACCCATGATGATGACATTGCCGCCCTTCTTCAGGCCCATCTCATGATGGTAGTTGGCCTGCTTTGTGTGGTACATGGCGTGGAAGGCGCCGATGGAGCAGGAGAGCGGCTCGCCGAGGGAGGCCTTGTAGAAGCTGTCACCCTCGAAGGGCATGAGGGCTCCCACCTCCATGGCCTCGTGGGGGAAGATGCAGTACTCGGTGTCGCCGCCGAAGAATTCGTAGGAGTAGCCCGGGGAGTCCATGCTGCCCTTGTAGTTCAGGGCCGGCTGCTGGGCAAAGCGCATGCCGGGTTTGAACTTGTCCTGCCACTTCTTGCCCACCTTCACGATGACGCCGGCGAATTCGTGGCCGGTGATGATGGGGTGGGTGTCCACGTTCTGGGGGCAGCGCTTATGCTTCTTGCCTTGCTTTGCCAGCTTGTAGGTGGACATGCAGAGGCTGTCGCTGTAAATCTTTGCGAGGATCTCGTCGTCCTTGATCTCCGGCAGCTCGAAGGTCTCGAGGCGCAGGTCAAATTCCCCATACATGCGAACGGCTCTTGTTTTCATAATTATGTTCCTTCTTTCTGGTAGAAGCGTAACTTTGCTTGGTTATTTGAAAAGATTATAAACCGCATCCCGGTCCATTTTCAAGATTTTATCAACCTCTTCTTCGCTGGAGCAGGTGGTGGCAATCTTTGTCAGGGTGTGGATGTGCTCGTCGCCCACGGAGGCGAGGCCGATGACGAGGTTGACGGTCTGGCCGTTGCCCCAATCGACGCCGTCCGGGTAGGTGAAGATGGCGATGCCGGCGTTCTTGATCTCGCCCGTCATGCCTTCCACGCCGTGGGGGATGGCCAGGCGGTTGCCGATGGCCGTGTTGAAGACCTCTTCCTTCTTCATCATGGCTTCCGTGTACTTCTCCGTGACATAGCCGCTCTCATAGAGGATCTTGCCCATGTCCCGGATGACCTCCTCCTTCGTCTGGCTCTTGCGGTTCAGGAGGATGTTCTTCTTGATGAGGACGCCGCCGTGGTAGTCCGTGGCATTTTCGTCCGTGTTGGCAGCGGGAGCGCTTTCCGCTTTTGGGCTCGGCGCAGCGTCTGCAGCGGGGCGGTTTTCACGGGAGGCGAGGATTTCCTCGACGACCTCATCGTACTCCGGTGCATTCATGAAGTTCGTGATGGTCACGAGGCGGGCGTTCGGGGCGCTCTTCTTTGCCCGCTCCGCCAGATCCCGGTGGCAGATGACGAACTTTGCGTCGCTTGGGACCTCGGAGACGGAGGAGTGGGAGACCTTGATATTGCCGAGGCCGGCGCCCTCCAGCTTGCGCTGCATGATGGCGGCGCCCATGGCCGACGAGCCCATGCCTGCGTCACAGGCAAAGACGATGGAGTCCAGCGTGCGAAGGTCGACTTTTGCGCCCTCCAGCGGCAGGCCCTTCGAGGCGGCCTTGCGGCTTGCAACCTCGTCCTTTGCGTCCTCCAGGCTGCCCTTGGCTCCGGAGAGCTTGATGATGGGGGAGGCGATGAGGAAGGAGACCGTGGCGGCGATAACGACAGAGAGGAATACGGCGAACGTCGAGCCCTTCGGCGCCATGCCCACGAAGGCGATGATGGAGCCTGGGGAGGCAGGACCATTGAGGCCCAGAGAGAAAATGGTGTTGTACATCATGGCCGCAAAGCTGCCGCCGATGGTGGCGAGGAGGAGCATCGGGTTCATGAGGATGTAGGGGAAGGAAATCTCGTGGATGCCGCCGAGGAGGTGGACGATGAGGGCACCGGGAGCGGAGCCTCTCGTGTTTTCATCCTTGGAGAAGAACCAGTAGGCCAGGAGCACGCCCGTGCCAGGGCCCGGGTTCGTCTCGATCATGTAGAAGATGGATTTTCCGAGCTCCTTCACATCCTCTGCCCCGAGCGGCGTGAAGATGCCGTGGTTGATGGCATTGTTGAGGAAGAGCACCTTTGCGGGCTCCACGAAGATGGAGACGAGGGGCAGCAGCCGTTGGTCGATGAGGATCTCGGCGCCCGCTTTCAGGATGGCGAGGATGGCCGCCATGATGGGGCCCGTCACGTAGAAGCCGAAGATGGAGATGATGAGGCCCAGGATGCCGATGGAGAAGTTGTTCACCAGCATCTCGAAGCCCGGCTTGATGTGACCTTCCATGACCCGGTCAAACTGCTTGATGACGTAGCCGGCGAAGGGGCCCATGATCATGGCGCCCATGAGCATCGTGGTGTTCGGGTTCGACTGGATGACGCCCATGACGGCGATGGCACCCATGACAGCGCCCCGGGTCCCGGCCACCATCTTGCCGCCCGTGTAGGCGATGAGGAGGGGGAGAGCGTAGGTCAGGAACGGGCCCACGATGGTGGAGAGCTCCTTGTTGGGGAGCCACCCCGTGTCGATGAAGAGCGCTGTCGTGAGGCCCCAGGCGATGAACGCGCCGATGTTCGACATGACCATGCCCGAGAGAAAGCGCCCAAAGGACTGGACTTTTTCTTTCATAGATCGCACCTGCTTTCCGAGGAAGCTCATTCCTCTCATGTAGCTCTAGATACAAGATGATACACTTAATCACTTGCGATTTCTTGCTATGTCAAAATAATAACATGGAATTGCTTGCGAGTCAATCATATTTTGAAAGTTTTTCCACAATTTTCCTTGCGATTTTTTGCGGTTTTGATAGAATGAAAGATGGAAGTTTAGAGCAGATAAGGAGAGGGGAGCTGAATCCCCTTTGAATTTGTTGCGATTCTTTTGGAAATGCAAGGGGCTCGTGGAGCAGGAGGAACCTATGGCAAATCTGACGGCAGAGCGCCGCAATCGCATGGCGCAGATACTCATATCCGAGGGAAGCATCCGCGCCAGCGAGATGGCGGAGAAATTCGACGTGTCCACGGAGACCATCCGGAAGGACATCATCGCCCTGGAGGAAAAGGGTATTGCGGAAAAGAGCTTCGGTGGCGCCATTGCCCGGGTGAGCGCCGTGGAGACGCCGGTGGACGAGCGGGCCCTCGTCCACGCGGCGGAGAAGAACGCGATCGCTACGGCGGCCCTCGAGCATATCCCCGCCCACGCGACGCTTTTCCTCGACACGGGCAGCACGACGAGCGCCATAGCCCGGCAGCTCACCCTCAGGGAGGGGCTCACGGTTTTTACGAACTCCATGGAGGTGGCGACGATCCTCTCGGACTCCTCCAATGAGGTTTTTCTCATCGGTGGCCGGGTGCGAAAGAGCTCTAGGGCTCTCGTGGGGAGTTGGGGGATAGAGCGGCTCCTGGGTCTCCATGCGGAGCTGGCTTTCCTGGGCTCCGACGGCTTCCAGCTGGAGAAGGGCCCCACGAGCGTCTCCCATGAGGAGGCGGGCATCAAGTCCTTCATGCAGCAGAGCGCCCAGGCTACCTATGTCGTTGCCGACACCAGCAAGCTCCACAGCCCCGCGCCCTTTGCCTATGCGGCTTGGAAGGAGATTGCCGGCGTGATTTCCGCGGGTGACGAGTACAAAGCCCTGGAGGAAGCACTTCGCGGAAAGGTCCAGTTGCTCTGCGCGACGGAGCAAGAAACATGAAAACAGCCGTCGTGCGAGGGGGATTCCCGTTAGGACATAAAGCCTTCGCGCTATGGATAGGATATTTTCCCTTAGCACCGTTTGAGAAAAACAGCGGCATATGAATTGTTTGTTCAGAATTATGGATAATTTTGCAGTATTTTGGATTGCTCCAGCCTGCTTCTTTTTTTATAATGACAAATAGAAAGATAAGTCAGTAAAGTTCGACGATAACCTGTCGAAGGAGATGAGGTGAAGAAATGAGCGTATCCATTACGATGAAATCCGTTGTAAAGCGGTACGGGGATCTGACCATCATCCCCGGGCTCTCAGAGCAGGTGCGCAACGGAGAGTTTTTCACGCTGCTTGGCCCTTCCGGCTGCGGCAAGACGACGCTTCTGCGCATGATAGCGGGGTTTAACTCCATTGAGGGCGGAGAGATTCTTTTCAATGACAAGGTCATCAATGATATTCCCGCCCACAAGCGCAATATCGGTATGGTGTTCCAGAGCTATGCGATTTTCCCGCATCTTACAGTGCGAGAGAATGTGGAGTACGGGCTGAAGCTCCGCAAGACGGACAAGGAGGAGATGCGCCGCCGGGTCGATGCGATCCTCGATGCGGTGCAGATTAGCGAGTACCAGGACAGGCTCCCGGAGCGCCTTTCCGGCGGCCAGCAGCAGCGCGTCGCCTTGGCGCGGGCCATCGTCATCCACCCCAGCGTCCTCCTCATGGACGAGCCGCTGTCGAATCTCGACGCAAAGCTTCGCGTGGAGATGCGCTCAGCCATCCGTGCCGTCCAGAAGAAAGTGGGCATCACGACGGTCTATGTCACCCATGACCAGGAAGAGGCACTGTCGATTTCGGACCGCATCGCCGTCATGAAGAAAGGCGTGATCCAGCAGACAGCGCGACCAGAGGTGCTCTACACACGGCCCTATAATGTGTTTGTCTCCACCTTCCTCGGTCACTCGAATCTCTTCCGGGCCCATGTGGCAGCAGAGGGGGAGACCCGGTCGGTCGTATTCGCAAACGGCTATAAGCTTGCCGTTCCAAAGCTTTCCAAGGAGGCGGCGGACGGGCAGGAGGTCATCGTCGCCATCCGGCCGGAGGAGTTCTCCATGCAGGAGGCGGGCCTCACCTGCAAGGTGGCGACCCGGGTGTTTCTCGGGAAATACATGCAGTACGCGCTGGATTTCCCGGAGGAGATGCTGGCAGGGAAGCAGCCCTCCATTGAGTACAGCCAGGATCTGGGCCATGCAGAGCACATGCTCGGCGTAGGCGACGGCGTGACCCTTCGTCCGAATCCGGATAAGATCAATGTCTTTACGGCGGACGGAGAAAGAAGCCTGATGGAAGGTGTGGTGCAAAATGAATAAGCGTGCCCTATCCATACGACCCGACTTCTGGACCTTCGTCACGCTTCTCTCCATCGCCGTCTTTGCGATCTTCCTGATCTATCCGCTCTTCTCGCTCTTTTTGAGCGCGTTCCAGGACCCGGCGACGGGGGAGTGGACGCTTGACAATTTCAAGCTGTTCTTCGAGCGGAAGTATTACTACCAGTCCATCATCAACAGCTTCTCTGTGACGACGGCTGTGACGGTGCTCGCTGTCGTCATTGGAACGACCATCGCCTACTTCATGTCGCTCTATCGCATCCGGTATAAGAATCTGGTGGAGGTATGCATCGTCATATCCTTGCTTTCCCCGCCCTTTATCGGGGCTTATTCCTGGGTTCTCATCGCCGGGCGCAGCGGGGTACTCACCCAGTTCCTCGCCTCCTACGGCATCGAGACGCCGCCCATCTATGGATTCTTCGGCATTCTCCTCGTTTTGACGCTGAAGCTCTATCCATTCATCTACCTCTACGTGGCTGGAGCGATGAAAAATATCGACTCGGCGCTCATCGAGGCGGCGGAAAGCCTCGGCTGCAGCGGCCTTCGGAAGGTCGTGACGATACTTCTCCCGCTCATCACGCCGACGATTCTGGCGGGTGCCCTCATGGTATTCATGAACGCCATGGCGGATTTCGGCACGCCGATGCTCATCGGCGAGGGCTTCAATGTCATGCCGGTCATGATCTACTCCGAGTTCATCAATGAGGTGGGCGATCAGGCGAACTTCGCGGCGGCGATGGCGGCCATCATGGTGTTCATCACCTCTGTCATCTTCCTCGCCCAGAAGTACGTGGTCAACCGCAAATCCTTTACCATGAGCTCCCTTCGGCCCATGGCCGTCGGCCATCTCACGGGCTGGAAGAACATCGTCGTCCACGCTGGGATCTATGCCGTCGTGGCGCTCTCCATGATTCCGCAGCTCGTGGTGGTCTACACGTCGTTTTTGAATACGAACGGTTCTATCTTCACGGAGGGCTATTCCCTCGCCAGCTATGAGACGATTTTCTCCACGCTGGGGACAGCCGTGAAGAATACGTATCTCTTCAGTACGGCAGCCATGGTGGCCATCGTGTTTCTTGGCATGACGGTCGCCTATCTCACGACGCGGAAGAAGAGCCTTCTGACGGAGTGCATCGACACGCTCTCCATGTTCCCCTATATCATCCCTGGCTCTGTCCTCGGCATCACGCTGCTCCTGGCCTTCAACGATGAGCCGCTTCTCCTCTCGGGGACGGCCTTCATCATCATCATTTCCCTGGTGATACGGCGCCTTCCCTATACGCTTCGGTCAAGCTCTGCGATACTCTATCAGCTGAGCCCCAGCATGGAGGAGGCTTCCATCAGCCTTGGCGCATCGCCGCTGAAGACATTTTTCAAGGTTACGGCGGTCATGATGCTGCCTGGCGTCATGAGCGGTGCGATTCTCTCCTGGATCACAGCCATCAACGAGCTCTCCAGCTCCATCATACTCTTCACGGGAGAGACAAAGACCATGTCCGTCGCCATCTACATGGAGGTCATCCGGGCGAGCTACGGCACAGCCGCAGCCCTTTCGACGATACTGACGCTGACGACAATCATCGCGATGCTCATCTTCTTCAAGGTCTCGGGGCGACGGGACGTGACACTCTAGTGCGGTATCTTCCATATTGAGGAGGGTCGATTATATTTCAGGCTACGATAGGAGGGATTTTTATGAATTGGAAAAAAGCTGCTTTAGCAGTCGGATTAGCTGCACTTATGACCATAGGGCTTACTGGTTGCGGCGGGAACAAGGACATAGCACAGAGGAGCAGCAGTGACGAAAATACGGTAGTCGTCTACTGCCCGCATCCATTGGCGTTCATACAGCCGTTAGTGGATGAATTTGAAAAAGAAAGCGGAATCAAGGTGGATGTCGTATCTGCCGGTACAGGTGAGCTCCTGAAACGCGTCGAATCAGAAAAGAAAAATCCGCTAGGTGATGTGTTCTGGGGAGGCACGGTCTCGACTATGAAGCAGAAAGCGGATCTCTTCGAGGACTACACATCCTCAAATGAGGAGCATTTCCAGTCTCAGTTCAAGGATCCGGAAGGCCCTATCACGCTCTTTACTGATATGCCGAATGTCATTATGGTCAATACGAATCTGATCGGTGATATCAAGGTCGAGGGCTATGAAGATTTGTTGAATCCTGCCCTTAAGGGGAAGATTGCCTACGCAGATCCCTCAAAATCAGATTCTTCCTATGAGCAGCTCATCAACATGCTCTATGCTATGGGAAATGGCGACCCGGAGCAGGGATGGGATTATGTCACCAAATTAAGCAAGAATCTAGATGGGAAATTGCTTTCAGGATCTCCTGCCGTGTACAAGGGGGTCGCAGATGGTGAGTATACTGTGGGTCTTACCTTTGAAGAAGGTGGTGCGCGATATGTAGCAGATGGTGCACCAGTAAAACTTGTCTATATGAAAGAAGGGGTCACTTCGGCACCGACAGGCATTCTGATTATGAAGAATGCCAAGCATATGGAAAATGCGAAAAAGTTTATTGACTTCATGACGAGCCGCGAGGCGCAGACACTTATCAGCCAAAAGCTCCATCGGCGCAGCGTCCGTGATGATGTGCCTGCTCCGCAGGAACTCATGGATATGTCAAAGGTGCATCTTATCACAACAGATATAGCAACGGTGGATAAGAACAAGAAGACTTGGCTTAACAGGTTCAAAGATATTTTTACTGGGCAGCAGTAAGTGATGCATAGGCTTTGATCATGAGATGCGTCTTTGCTTAGGTTGTACGCGATTTATATCGCAAGGATAGAATTTGTTTTATGCAATAGGAGGGATTGTCATGAATTGGAAAAAGGCTGCTTTGGCGGTCGGCCTTGCTGCGCTTATGGCGACGGGGCTTACGGGCTGCGGTGGAAACAAGGAGGCTGCGCAGAAGGAGGCGGGAGGCGAGGATACGCTCGTCGTCTACTGCCCCCATCCGCTGACCTTTATCCAGCCTCTGGTGGATGAGTTCGAGAAGGAGAGTGGCGTAAAGGTTGATGTGGTAGCTGCAGGAACGGGAGAGCTTCTGAAGCGTGTCGAGTCGGAGAAGCAAAATCCTCTCGGCGATGTGTTCTGGGGCGGCTCTATCTCCACCATGAAGCCGAAGGCGGATCTTTTTGAAAACTATCAGTCCGTCAATGAGGATCACATGCAGGCACCCTTCAAAAATACGGAGGGTTTCATCACCCGCTTCACGGATATCCCCAGCGTTATCATGATCAATACGGATCTGATCGGTGACATCAAGGTGGAGGGCTACGAGGATCTTTTGAATCCTGCCCTCAAGGGGAAGATCGCCTACGCAGATCCCTCCAAGTCCTCCTCGTCCTACGAGCATCTCATCAATATGCTCTACGCCATGGGAAATGGCGACCCGGAGCAGGGCTGGGACTATGTGACGAAGCTCAGCAAGAACCTCGACGGCAAGCTCCTTTCCGGCTCCTCTGCCGTGTATAAGGGCGTAGCCGATGGCGAGTATACGGTCGGCCTCACCTTTGAGGAGGGCGGCGCGAAGTATGTGGCGGACGGCGCTCCTGTAAAGCTCGTCTATATGAAGGAAGGCGTCATCTCGAATCCGGACGCCATCTACATCATCAAGAATGCAAAGCACATGGAGAACGCGAAGAAATTTGTGGACTTCGTGACAAGCAAGGAGGCTCAGACCCTCATCACCCAGAAACTCCATCGCCGCAGCGTCCGGGATGATGTGCCGGCACCCCAGGGACTCCTGGAGAAAAAGGACATCCATCTCATCACGGATGATGAAGCAGTCGTCGACAAGAACAAGAAGACCTGGCTCGACAAGTTCAAGGATATCTTCACAAGCGTGCAGTAATCCAGCCTGGAATGTAAAGGGCGCGAATCATTTGGTTCGCGCTTTTTGATTGTGCGCCCGGCATGGGCGTACTCTAATGGGTGAAAGTCCCTAGGCCGCCCCGT